>DASTOZ010000416.1:0-2462 GCA_035762365.1 Pyrinomonadaceae bacterium
GGCGTGTTGATGGTCAGTTCTTACTTGCCCGAATTGTTTGGCATGTGCGATCGCCTGGCCGTGATGAGTCGCGGGCGGCTTTCGGAAGTCAGACCGATCGATGAATGGACACCGGAGTCGGTTTTACAGGCCGCCATAGGAACCACGACGTAACACGTTGCGCATCGCGTCGTGGATCAGTCCGTTGCTGGCGAGGACTTTCAAGGTGTAGATATCGAGCGGTTCGTCGTCGAAGTTCGTGACTCGCCCGCGCGCTTCCTGAATCAAAACCAGCCCGGCGGCTGTGTCCCACGGGCACAAACCGTCTTCAAAGAAACCATCGAAACGTCCGCACGCGACGTAAGCAAGATCGATCGCGGCCGAACCGTCGCGCCTGACTGCCTGCGCCGCCATCGTGAAGTTTGCGAAATCGCGCGCGAAGTCGGGACGCTCGCGAACGTTGTAGGGAAAGCCCGTGCAGATCATCGCGTTGTTCAGTTCGTCGACGTCAGAAACGCGGATCGTCCGCGAATTGAGCGTTGCGCCTTTTCCTCGCTCAGCGGCAAACATCTCGTTGCGCACCGGATCGTAAACGACTCCGATCTCGAGCACGCCTTTATGTTCGAGCGCGATCGAAACAGCGAAACACGGGTAACCGTGCGCGTAGTTCGTCGTGCCGTCCAGCGGATCGACGATCCACTTCCATTCGCTGCGTTGGCCGCCAACCATGACGGCTTCTCCTGACTCTTCCGCCAGTATTCCGTGTTGCGGGTAGTGAGAGCGAATGCGCTCGATGATCAGTTGTTCGGAAGCGAGATCGGCCTCGGTGACGAGGTTAATGTCACCCTTGTTTGTGACTTTCGCGCTGCCGAGGCGCTGCATCAGAACGTTTCCCGCGTCCTGCGCCATCTGCATCGCGAAGTTAAGCACCGGCGGTCCTCGCTCCCATTTTGACGGCTGCGGGCATGCGCATCTTCTGCGCTGCCACTTCAAGGACGTGCGGGATTTGCTGGTCCCAGTAGGCCCACGAATGATCGCCCGGCAACTCACGAAACTCGTGCGCGATCTTTTTGTCGAACATCAGCTTCGCGAGGTCGCGATTGGAAGTGAACACTGTCGGCAACGGGTCTTCGGTGCCGCAATCGAAATAGAAGTAAGGCAACGAAGCGATCCGGTTGGCCGGAAGGTTTTCCACGATGTCGAAAATGTCGTTTGCCTTGCGAGTCTCACTGCCCATCGGTCCAAACAGTTTCATCAGGACCGGCGCCAGTTGGGCCAGGTCTTTCTCCTGAATGCGCGTGATCGCAAAGGCGCCGCTCATCGACGCGGCGAAAGCAAACGTCTGCGGCGATTTCAGGCCAAACTTGATTGCGCCATAACCGCCCATTGAGAGTCCGGCGATCGCGCGGCCGTAACGCGCTTCGATCGTGCGATAGCGTTGCTGCACGTCGGGGATCAACTCTTCGAGGATGTAGCTTTCGTATTTGTCGGTCACGACGGACGCGTTGTTGGTGTACCAGCCGTCGTTGCCTTCCGGCGTGACGACGATCATGCGGTACTGCGCGGCATGATCGGCTACGTTCGAGCGCGAAGCCCAGTCGGAATAGTGACCCGTCAAGCCGTGCAACAGATACAGCACCGGATATCGCGTCGTCGTCGATGTGTCGTAGTCCGGCGGAAGAATGACGTTGTACGGCAACGGGGCGCCGATCATTTTGCTTTGGAAGCGAACTGTTTCGACGCGGCCGTTTGCGTTGACACATATGAAGAGAATCAACGTGAGGATGGCGGCATTGATTAAACGAGTGATCATTTGCATAGCAGGGGGATGTTGATCTCCTTTTCTCGTGCTGTTTGTTCGGCTTCTTCGTAGCCGGCATCGACGTGACGCGCGACACCGAGTCCCGGATCGTTCGTCAACACGCGATTGAGTCGCTTCGCTGCTTCATCAGTGCCATCGGCAACTGAGACCTGACCCGCGTGCAACGAATATCCAATCCCAACGCCACCGCCGTGATGAAACGAAACCCAACTCGCGCCACTCGCCGTGTTCAGCAACGCGTTCAGGATGGGCCAATCGGCGACTGCATCCGATCCGTCTTTCATGGCTTCAGTTTCACGAAACGGCGAGGCCACCGAACCGGTATCGAGATGATCGCGACCAATCGCTATCGGAGCTTTCAGATCTCCACGCTTCACGAGATCGTTGATCGCTTCGCCCATCTCGGCGCGCTCGCCGTAACCGAGCCAGCAGATGCGCGCGGGCAGTCCTTGAAAGTGAACGCGTTCGCGCGCGAGACGCAGCCAACGATTCAACGTGCGATCGTCGGGAAACATCTCGAGCGCAAGATCGTCAGTCTTGCGAATGTCTTCCGGGTCACCCGACAACGCTACCCAGCGAAACGGTCCCTTGCCTTCGCAGAACAATGGTCGAATGTACTCGGGCACGAATCCGGGGATCTCAAACGCGTCTTTGCAACCCG
>DASTOZ010000417.1:0-8586 GCA_035762365.1 Pyrinomonadaceae bacterium
TCGATTTCGACTTCAAACTTCGAAACGCCGAGTGCGAGCGTTGCTTGGGGCGGCGCCGGCGGCATCTTGACCAGTAGCCGCGGTTGACGCGTGATTGTCTTCACGAAGACTTCCTTTCGACTTTCGCACGAGGTACGAAGAAACGTTAGTTCAATGGAATGTCAGCCGGTTGCGGGCTCGTGAGAACTCAGCCGTGACTAAGACGCGCGGAGAATATCCAGTACCCAAATCGAAGTCAACGAGTTTCTGACCGGATGGCGAAATCGAGCGCCGCAAGCCGAAAGTCACTTGACAGAGGTCGACCTTTTACAAGATTCTCGCGCAAGCTGGATGCCCAAGCCTATTCTCTCGCGTTGTCGTTACGATGGATCTTAACTTTGCATTTCCGGAGGTTCGGAAAGTACTGGAGTCGTGGATCGGCTATCCAACCGTTGCCGAGATCCTGGCGGAATGCAAAGACCTGGAGATCTTCATTGCCGGCGGCGCAGTGCGCAATTGTTTCATCGTGCCGCGCCGAGAAGTCAGAGACTTTGATCTTTTCTTGAGTGGGCCATCGCTTGACCGGGCCCTGAAAATACTCGAGCGCCAGGGTATTCTCGTGCAGACTCCCTACGGCTCTCCGCGCTGGTATCCAACGCAGCACTCGGAATACTATGCTGACTTCATTCCGATCGGCGATTTCAAACCCGGTCTCTGGCAGTGCGAGGATATCGTCGATGTCCTAAACCAGTTTGACTTCACAGCAAGCGCTTTGGCCTTTGACCTCCGGACTAAGCGCGGATTCGATCCACAGAACGGTTTCCGCGATCTCGCTCGACGCAGAATGAAGATGGTCCGCTTCGATTATCCTGACGGACCTTTTATCACCGGCGCAACGCTTTCGCGGAATGCAATTCTCTGGTTTCGCATTCTTCATTATGCCCAGGTGCTGAAGTTAACTATTGAACCACTAACGCTCAATTGGTTAAGAGAACACCGCCACTACGAACGTCAAGTTACTGACTTCTCAGCCCTCTTCTTTCCGCCAGGTGAGGGCTATCTTGAGCCCTTGTAATGGACCGAGCCAACACAGTACTTGAAAAGGACGCGATCCGGATTGTTTCCGACGTGTCCGGGCGAGGCATTCGCCACGTACAGGCAATTCTTCGCGGGTTCATGACGTTCAAGTATTTGGTCGAGACCGTTGACGACGCGCGCTTCATTGTCCGGTTTTACCCGTCAGGACGGGAGGAAGTGCTGAACTCCGAACCAGACTTGCTGGCACACTGCCGGCGATCAGGCTTGCCCGTTCCCGTGGTTTCGGCGGATGCACGCACCGGTCCAAAAGCCACGCTTGCCTATGTTGTCTATCGTATGATCGAGGGCGCCAGCCTCTCAGAAGCGTTGCCTGGTCTCACGCCGGAGCAAGCATCAGTGCTGGCGAGCGAATTGGCAACCTGTCTGTTGGAACTGCGTCGAATCGAACTTCACGGATACGGTGAGTTGATCACCGGCGAAACCGCTGCCGACACATCGTGGCGCGCTTTTGTGAAGCGATCCTTTGAGACCGGGATCGACTCGTTGCAGCAGAGCAGGCTGATCGACTCCTCGTCGTTGCTCCGCCTGCGGGAGTTTCTCAATACAACCAGCTACGACGTCGATTCGCAATCGTGCCAGTTGGTCTGGGGTGATATCAGTTTTGCAAATATCATCGTGGATTCCACGGGCCACCTGGCGGGACTGATCGATTTCGAGAGTTCTCTGAGTGGCGATCCGCTTGCCACGCTGGGTTACTGCTTTGCTTGCCACGGGAATCATCCGTTTTGGGAAACGCTGATCCAACGATGGCCGCAACCGCTTGATGATACCGAGCGCGAACGAATCCTGTTCTATGCGCTGCTGCGCGGGCTGCGCCTCGCTCCATACCTGGACCGTCCCTTGCCAACCGGTCGTCCGCGCGATCCACTCTTCGAGATCTTTCCAGGTTTTGAACTCGCCATCGAAACACTTACAACTCTCCACACATAGAAAGGTCATACCCCCCATGAGCGACACAGAAGCCACAGATACCGCCACTCACCAGCCGCCAGAAGTGCAGCCCGTACCGGATGCGGGAGCGAATGGACAACCGGCGCCGCCAGCACCACCGGCGCCGCCGGCGCCACCACTCGAGCACATGACCCGCGACAAGGTCCTGCTCGCCGTATATCTGCTTTTATGGGTCGCACTGCTCTTACCTTCGATCTGGAAGATGATCGATTGGTTAAATGCATCGCAATTAGCTGAAGTGTCGGTTGGATGGGAAATGCCGCCGGGCATGACGTTGAATCCTGGTCCCGCGGCATTTCGCTACGACGCTACGCAAAAGAAGCTGGTGCATTACGGAGTGATAACAGCAGAGCGGAAGTTAGAGCTTCGTGCTTTGTTTGCGCCTGCGCCACAACAACCTGCGAATGCAAACCCCGCAACGGACGCAGCCAGCACGACATCTGACGCAACTCCGTCCGAATCACCGGCTCAAACTGCGTCAGGCAGTTCCACTGAGACCGCCGCAACTACTGAGACGGTACCGGCTGTCGTTGCTCGCATGGAGTCGTTGCGTAAGAGCTACAGCGAAGCCATCGACAACCTCGCGTATCTTGCGACTGTACGTCAGGGAGAAGTGATCAGCTTTCTGTTGCTCTTAGGCGGCTTCGGAGGCGCGTTAGGAGCAATCCTTCGCTCGCTGGTCGATTTTGTAGGGAACGCATCGTACAAAGGCACGCTCGACCTTAGCAGATGGTGGCCGCTGTATTTCACGCGACCGCTGGTTGGAGCAATTTTAGGGTTCATTATCGTGGTGTTATTCAAAGCCCAATTGCTCACTGGCGGCAACCCTCAGCCGGGTTCTGATTCATTCTGGTGGTTGGGCGTGGCCGTCCTGGGTGGGTTCAGCACGGTGGACGTAACTCTGCGGCTTCGTATGGCGGCGAAGGCACTGTTCGGCGACGCAAGCAAGAAGGAGAGTGAAAACTAGCGCGAAGCGATCAGTCGTTAGCTACGCTGGTGTTCGGTTCGATCTTTTCCGAATGCGAGGGTACGCGCGAGTGTTTGATGTGGCGCCAGACCCACCAACCCACGAGCAGTAGGCCGGCGATGCCGATCAGGAAATCGAAGCGGTGAAACCACGTCTTTAACGTTTCGTCTTTGTCCCACTGCTCGCCGAGTTTCTGGCCCACGTAGGCGAGGCCGAGACACCAGGGCAGCGAACCGGCAAACGTGTAGATCACAAAACGCGTGAGGTTCATGCGCGCAACGCCCGCCGGAAACGCGATGAACGTGCGAATCGCGGGTAACAAACGCGCCGTGAACACGATCAACTCGCCGTACTTCGCAAACCAGCGATCCGCCAGGTCAAGATCGTGCCGCGACAGTAGAATGTAGCGTCCATACTTCTCGATAAACGGACGTCCGCCGTACATGCCCGCCCAGTAGGCCACCAGCGATCCCAACACGCAACCAACCGCACCTGCCACGCCAACGCCCCATAGGTTCAGCTCGCCCTTCGAAACGAGATATCCGGAGAAAGGCATGATGATCTCGGACGGCAGCGGTATGCATGCCGACTCGATCGCCATCAAGAGGACGACGCCTGTATAACCAAGCGCCGAAATCGTAGCTACGATGAACCCTGAAAGGATGCTGATGATTTTTGCGATCATGAATTCTGAATGTTTTTGGAAGACACGGACCTACCGATCACTCCATCCGTGTTGCCCGATTAACGGAACAAAAGCGCAACCGCCGTGGTCCTCTTCCCTGCGACCGGTTTCAGTCTTGATTACGCGGATCAGTCGTTGACTGTCACGCGAGTCACCCACGGGCACAACCAGCCGCCCGCCAATTTTGAGTTGCGCGATCAGCGGCTCCGGAATCGTTGGACCACCGGCTGCGACGAGTATCGCGTCGTACGGCGCATTGGCGGCCCAGCCAAGCGTACCGTCAAAGCATTTGACCGTCGCGTTGTAGATCTCCAACTGCCGAATCCGGGCTTGCGCCTCGCGTGCAAGATCGCCGATGCGTTCGATCGCGTAAACCTGCGCCGCGATGCGCGACAACACTGCCGTCTGATACCCCGAGCCCGCGCCGATCTCCAACACACGACTGTTCCTGTCAAGCTCGAGTAGCTCAGTCATGCGCGCGACGATGAACGGCTGCGAGATCGTTTGGTTCGCACTGATCGGCAGAGCGTGATCGCCGTACGCGCGACTCTGCAAAGCTTCGGGCACGAAGAAATGACGCGGAACGTTTCTGATTGCTTCGAGGACGCGAGGGTCTCTGATGCCGTAATGATCGCGTAAACGCGCGACCATACGTTCTCGGGGAATGGAATACTCCTGAAGTGAAGCCGAGCGATGTTTGTTGGCTGCTTGCACCGGGAGAATTCTAACTGCTTTAGCTCTTGTGGAGTAGTTCGGAGTCTTTCAGATAGTTCCAGCTCTCGATTGCGGTCAACGCCTGATGATCGGTCATGTCGGAGCGCAACGGCGTCACAGACACATAACCTGACTTCACGGCGTGAAAATCGGTGCCCTCGACTGCATTGACGTTGAAGTATTCTTCACCGATCCAGAAGTAAGGCTTGCCGCGAGGATCGATGTGCTCGCTGATGATCGGGCGCGCGTTCTTGATTCCCTGACGCGTCACCATCACGCCTTTAATTTCACCGGGAGGCAAGTTGATGTTGAGCAGCGTGCCTTCGGGTAAACCTTCGTCGAGGACTTTGCGCGCCGCAACAACAGCAAACGCTGCGGCATGAGTGAAGTCGTAATTCTCGCGCGCCACCAGACTCAAAGCGACACCGGGAACGCCGAGGATCGTCGCTTCCATCGCACCTGCCACGGTGCCTGAGTAGCTTGCGTCGTCGCCGAGATTGCCGCCGTGGTTGATGCCCGAGACGCAGATGTCCGGACGTTCTGCTTCGGGGAGAATCTTGTTTACCGCAAGCGTGACGCAATCGGTTGGAGTGCCATCGACGGACCAGTGACGGCTATCAAGCTGACGGATGCGCAAGGGGCGCGCGAGCGTCAAACTATGCGAGGCGCCACTCATCTCGGACGCGGGCGCCACAACGTAAACATCTCCGATCTCTTTCAGGGCCTCTTCGAGTTTGATGAGGCCGTCGGAGTGAATACCGTCGTCGTTTGTAATCAAGATCCGTGTCATACGTTCTCTAGCATCCGTGAAACAACACGGATCTTAGAAACTTGGGTTAAGACGTCTGGTGAGATCCTGTTGGCGTGTGCAGGAGGGGTGTTAGTCGCGCGGAATGCGCATCCGGCCCTTTTTCTTGTTTCGTTTGCGCGCCAGGGCCGACTTCAGTTTCGCCTTCTGACCCGGGGGAATAAAGAATGCGTGCTTCTTCGCATCTTTGATGATCTCCTCGGTCATCACCTTGCGCTTGAAGCGTCGGAGCGCGCTCTCAATTGATTCACCCTGATTAACAGTAACTATTGCCATTCCTTCTCAGCTTTCCCTTTCAAAGTCCAAAATTCGGGCCACTATTTAACCACAAACCCACAAAAACACAAAAAGGCAGAACCAATTTTGGCGATTGATCCGTGCCTCTTTGTGCCCTCCTGTGGGCTGAAAACTCTTAAACCAGAACCGCCTCGGCTTCGGCGGGTTCCTCCTTCTTGCGGCTCAGACCCTTGATCTGGACCGGCTTGTCGACGTCTTTGGCGATGGACTGTTTCTTCAACACCATCTCCTGATACATCTTGCGCATCATTACCGCTTCCTCGTGCGCCGTCTTCGGGCCTTCCATCTGCGGCTTGTGCGGCCGGGCCAGGTCGACTTCGTTCAGGATCAGGCTGTGCGACTTGTCAGCCATCGGCACGTCCTTGCCGCCGGCGAAGATCTCGTGACGGCCGTGCTCCTGATACCACTTCGCAACGGTCGCGTTCTGGTGCATGTTCTCGATGATGTTGCGCCAGCCGATCCCGGTGTTGTACGCGCAGAACGAAATCTCACCTTCCTGCGTGCCGTACGGGATGATGCACATTTCAGTGCGGCGGAAGTCGTAGTTGAAGAGATCCTGGAACCACATTCCCGCGATAAACAGGAAGTTCCAGCGATCCGAGCGGCGTGCTTGGATGTCCTGCACAGTGCGATCGCCGCTGACTTTGCCGTAATCCTTGCCGGTCAAGCCGAACGACTTGTCAAACTTCTTGAAGAGCTCGTACAGCGTGAACTGCGACGGCGAATTGTACGGGTTGTAGTGCTTCAAGAGCGCCAGACCCATCATGACGTTCGACATCCACTTGCCGCGCGCCGCGTCCGTGATCTTCTGCATATCTTTGACGAGACCCGGGATGTTCAGGAACTCGGGCACGGGCCGCATCTCTTTGTTTTCTTTGTCGATCATCACCGCGGTGCCGACGCCGCAATTCGGGTGACAACCGCACGAGACCTGACCCCATTCAGCGTTTGGACCATGAACGAGATCCGCGAAATCGGCGAAGGCGCCCATCAACGAAAGCGGGAACCAGTCGCGCGTCGGTTCGGTGATACCCACCTGGTCTTTCACGTCGTGCGCCAGGTGCGACAGTGTGTAGCGCTGTTGCAGGCGACGCTGTTCGGTGATCTCTTCGTCGCGGCCGGTGAACGAAACCGGTTGGAACGAAAGGAACGCGATCTTCTTCGGATTGTCGAGCGCGAAACGAATAATCGAGCCGACCTGATCGTTGTTGATGCCGTTCACGAGCGTGGTGACGAGAACGATCTCGACGCCCGCTTCGTGAAGGTTATTGATCGCGCGCATCTTCACGTCGAACAGGTTGCCGACCTGGCGATGGCTGTTCGCATCGTTTCCGATACCGTCGAACTGAAGATAAACGTAACGCAGACCCGCTTCAGCAGCCTGCCGGCAGAACTCTTTGCTCTTCGCAAACTCGATTCCGTTCGTCGCCGCCTGCACGCTGTTGTAACCAACCTTGCGCGAGTATTTGATCGCTTCGATGAAGTGCGGCGAGATTGATGGTTCGCCGCCGGAGAACTGCACCGACATCTGGCGTCGCGGCTTGATCGTGATCGCGTTGTCGAGAATCTCTTTGATCTCGTCCATGCTCAGTTCGTGGACAAAGCCAACCTGGTTGGCGTCCATGAAGCATGGGTCGCACATCATGTTGCAGCGGTTGGTAAGGTCGACAGTCAAAACCGCGCCGCGACCGTACTTGACCGTGCTTGAACCGTGATTGTGCAGCTTCTCGTCGTTGTGCGCGTCGATGTCGCGCCCCGGAAACATCTTCTCGATGTGCGTCAGGAACTTGGAATCGATGGCCATCATGTCTTCGAAGTGACCGTGGACTGGACAGTCCTTGATCATCCAGATCTGGCCATCGCGTTCGATGATCTGCGCTTTGATCTCTCCGACCTTCTCGTTAATCAGGTCGCTGACTTCTCTTTTTCCGCTGATGATTGCTTCGCGCGCTTCGATCACGCAGTTCGGACAAAGTGAATCGGTCGTTCTTGGCCAACCGAGGGTTGGCTTGCTCTTCTGCCATGATTTGAGCAGTGGTTTGTCCGACCATTTGGGAGTGAATGAAGGATTTGGCTTGTACTTATTAACAGACTGAATTGCGTTAAAAATGCCCCCCGCAATAAAGGTCAATCCGCGCTCTGCATGCTTAATCGGTCGCATCGGCTCTCCACGTTGTTTAGTTTTCTTGCTGCCCTGGCAGGTTACGGCAGACCAAGGCTGTCGAATCCTCTCGGCAATGACTGTGCCGTTGTAGATGATCGACGGTAAGTTGTTGAATACTATGAATTAACGCGGATCCGAGTAGAATCGAAGAGCGCGGGTATGTGCCTCCTAATGCTACAAACGTCCGGGAGCGGCGAGACGTGTCGCATTTTGGCCAGGGTCCGGGAACGGGTGGAGACTATGGATTCAGTAGACTCCGGGAATGACTCTCGCCGTCTTAAGTTTATAGCTTTCGTATTCCGGAAAGGCGACTTGCATTACGGCTTCTTCATTTTTCATTCGCTGAAGTTGCAGGAAACAATGGGCGAGATAGATGAGGGCGCTGTAAAACGAGAAAAACTGGAACAGGATGCCCAGCGATGCCACGGCTTCGAACACATACAAAGGGTGTCGTACGAGCCGGTATGGTCCGGACGTAACCAATCTTCTTGCTTCAGCCATAACACTAAACGACCGGCCCAGGTGTGCCAGGGCAAAGACCGAGAGGCCAGTTCCGACCAGACTTAGCAAGCTGGCAATCACTGTTTGCGTCAAAGAAAGATCGGCGCGCGCAAACATAGTCACCAGGGCCATAGAGAAAGTGCCGGCGATTGCCAGGACTCTGGGCATGAGTCCTTTCGCCTTCTTTATTGGCTCCAGCCTGATAATGAATAAGATCGACAGCAGGCCCAAAAACAGGATCGTCGAGGATCGCGAAACGACCTCAGCAAAAAACTTCCACGACGTTCCGACATCGCCTGACGCCTGTCCGCTAACGACAAACGCATAAGTCTCATTGACCTTCTGGATCAGGACAATCAGATAGAACGTCGATGGCACAACTCGTGTGACGAGGTCCAACAGCTTGACCTCAACCGGCACTG
>DASTOZ010000418.1:0-2552 GCA_035762365.1 Pyrinomonadaceae bacterium
TTACTCTCCGCCGTCGGCGCGGAAGCAGATCCCAATTCGCACGGACGCCAGATGCCGTCGCACTGGGGGCACGAAAAGCTCAACATCGTTTCGCAGTCGTCACCCACGGGCACGCAGTTGCTTCAGGCGGTCGGTTGTGCCGAAGCGTCTCATCGTTTCGCATTGATTCCTGAGTTGAAAGAGCGAATCAAGACTTTTCACGACGACGAAGTGACGTACGTCTCGCTCGGCGACGGAACAACGAGCGAAGGCGAGTTCTGGGAAGCGCTCAACACCGCGTCGAACCTGAAACTGCCGGTGGTTTTTCTGCTTGAAGACAACGGCTACGCGATCAGCGTTCCGGTTGAAGTGCAAACCGCCGGTGGCAATGCTTCACGGCTCGTCGAAAACTTCCCGTCGCTTTACGTGCAACGTTGCGATGGCACCGATCCGATCGAATCGCTTGAAACCATGCGCCGCGCCGTCGACTATGCCCGGCGTCGCCAGGGACCCGCGCTGGTCCACGCGAAAGTGATCCGACCCTATTCGCATTCGCTTTCCGACGACGAAAAGCTTTATCGACCGGATGAAGAGCGGACCAGCGACTCTGAACGCGATCCCGTCAAACGTTTCGGCGCGCTTTTGATCGACGAAGGAGTGATAGATCAGGAGGATCTCCAGAAGATCAAAGACGAAGTCGACGGCGAAGTGAACAAAGCCGCCGACCAGGCGCTCGCAGCCGCACAGCCTGCTCCGGAAACCGCGACAAACTTCGTCTTTTCACCGGACGTCGATCCGACGTCGAAAGAATTCGACACTGAAGATGGCGCGCAACTCTCCGGCACGCCCGGCACGATGGTCGATCTGATCAATCGCACGCTGCACACTGAGATGGAACGCGATCCGCGCATCGTCGTCTTCGGCGAGGACGTCGCGGACTGTTCGCGCGAACAATATCTCAACGTCGTCAAAGGCAAAGGCGGCGTTTTCAAAGTCACTGCGAACCTCCAACGAAAGTTCGGCGGCAATCGCGTTTTCAACTCGCCGCTTGCCGAAGCAAACATCGTCGGCCGCGCGATCGGGATGGCTACGCGGGGATTGAAGCCCGTCGTCGAGATCCAGTTCTTCGATTACATCTGGCCCGCGATGCATCAGATTCGCAACGAGCTCGCACTGCTGCGCTGGCGTTCGGCAAACGACTGGAAAGCTCCGCTCGTGATTCGCGTGCCCATCGGTGGTTATCTGAAAGGTGGCGCGGTTTATCACTCGCAATCGGGCGTCTCGACGTTCACCCAGATTCCCGGCCTGCGCGTCATCTATCCGTCAAACGCACTCGACGCGAATGGACTTCTGCGCACCGCGATTCGCTGCGACGATCCGGTGATGTTCCTCGAACACAAACACCTCTATCGCCAGGCGTACAACAAATCGGCGTATCCGCCTGACGACTTCATGATTCCGTTCGGCAAGGCGAAGAAAGTCCGGGAAGGAAAAGACCTGACCATCGTCACGTACGGCGCGTTGGTGCAACGATCGATCGTCGCCGCCAAGCAGGCGGAACAGGAAGGCACGAGCGTCGAGATCATCGATCTGCGCAGTCTCGTTCCTTACGATTGGGGCGCGATCGTCGAGTCCGTACGAAAGACGAACCGCGTGATCGTCGCACACGAAGATTCACTCTCATTCGGGTACGGGGCCGAGATCGCCGCGCGCATCGCCGACGAGTTGTTCCTCGACCTCGATGCCCCGGTTCGCCGCGTTTGCGCGCTCGACACGTTCGTCGCGTACGCGCCTCAACTCGAGGATGCAATACTTCCGCAATCTTCAGATGTTGCGAAGGCAATCGCTGAGTTGAAGGCTTACTAACACAGCGGATTAGGTACAGAAAAGTACAGTTCTGTATCGGAATGTTTCGCACGAACCTCACCTCGTGCCCGTGTTATCTGCCTCATCAAACTGGCATAAATTTTGCCGAATTTCACTCGCGAATACGCCTGTAAAGCGTCTCCCCGACACTGTTCCCCCATGCTGACAATTAATCGCGATTGATTAGACACAAGGGAGGTACATCTGATGAGGAAGCATGGGTTGAGCGTTCTCGCCGCCGTGACTCTGAGTCTAGCTTTAGCCGCGGTCGCTGTGGCGCAAACAACCGAAAAGAAGGTCGTGCAAAATCCCGACGGCACTTACACAATCATTGAGTATCCAGTAAAGAAAGAAATCACTGTAAATCTCAATCCCGTGAACACCACCGGCACGGGCGTGGCCACGATTCTCCGCGACGACGCGGGCACCAGGATCAAATTGAATCTGGCGAACGTGCCCGCGGACGTTACCGCGCTGACACTCTATGCCGTCGACGACAAAGGTGTAGTAACGCCTTTGGGACCAGTGGCGATCAGTAACGGCGTCGGCACACTCGAAACTACAACGCCGCTTTCGAGATTCATGCTGATAGCTTCTCCGGAAACAGCTTTAACGGCATACGACCCCAACACCGCAGTGGTGTTCAGAAGCGCCGTACCGCAGGGTTTTTCGGTGATACCAGTGAGCCGCAGTGCTTCGGGTGAGAC
>DASTOZ010000419.1:0-6250 GCA_035762365.1 Pyrinomonadaceae bacterium
CCGACACGCCGCTGGATGCGAAGACGGCGCGACAGTTTGGCGCGGAAGGCATTGGTCTGTGTCGCACCGAGCACATGTTCTTCGGCGACAAGCGACTCGCCGTCATGCGCGAGATGATTCTGTCCGAAGGCGCCGGCGCGCGCGAGAAGGCCCTCGAAAAACTGCTGCCCCTGCAACGCAGCGATTTCATCGGGATCTTTCGTGAGATGGCCGGGCTGCCCGTCACGATCCGTCTGCTCGATCCGCCGCTGCACGAGTTTCTGCCGAACGCGGAAGAGCTCGGCGCCGAACTCTCCGAACTGAAGATGGCGTTGAAAGTCGCGACGACCATGGCCGCGATGGACCAGATCCTCGACGAGATCGATCACAAACGCGCGCTGCTGCGACAGGTGAATCGCATTCGCGAGGCCAATCCGATGCTCGGTTTTCGCGGTTGCCGACTCGGACTGCTGTTCCCCGAAGTCACCCGCATGCAATGCCGCGCCATCTTCGAAGCGGCTTGCAAGGTGCAGGGCGAGCGCAAGAAAGTCGAACTCGAGATCATGGTGCCGCTCGTTTCCTTGAGTGAAGAGTTGCACCAGCAAGCCGACTTGATTCACGAAATCGCGCGACAGGTGATGGGCGAACACGGAATGACGATCGACTATCACGTCGGCACGATGATCGAACTGCCGCGCGCCGCGTTGATGGCCGACCGCATCGCCGCGCATGCTGACTTCTTCTCGTTCGGCACAAACGATCTGACGCAAACGACATTTGGCTTGAGCCGCGACGATTCGAGCCGGTTCCTCCCGAACTACATCGAACGGAAGATCCTCAAAGACGATCCGTTCCAGGTGTTGGATCGCGACGGCGTGGGCCAACTGGTCCGTATCGGCGCCGAACGTGGGCGCAGTGTGAAACCAAATCTCAAGGTCGGTATATGCGGCGAACATGGCGGCGATCCGCAGTCGATCGCGTTTTGTAACGAGATCGGTCTTGACTACGTGAGCTGTTCGCCGTTTCGCGTACCAGTCGCGCGTCTGGCCGCCGCGCAGGCGGTGTTGAACCCGGCTGAAGAAAACACGATCAGCGCGCAGGTATGATCTGTGCCTACCTCCAAAGATCTACAGGAACTACTCGAACGCATCCAGCTTCGATTCGACGAGAGTTTCGTCGGCATCGGCAGCGAGATTTCAGATCTACCTCCTGAAGACCTGGCAGAACTCCTAAATCAACTGCGCCTGAATGAAGCGGCGGCGATCTTCTCGATGCTGCCGCTTCAGCGCTGTATCGAACTCTGCGACCAGCCGACGATGCGACGCCGCGCCGCGATCCTCGAACAATTGGAACCCGCACGCATTGCCGCAATTCTCGAAGGACTGTCCGCGGACGAGCGCACGGACGTGATTCAGAAGATGGGCGTGCACGAACGGCACCGCATCCTGCCGAAGTTCACGCCCGACGTGCGCGCCGAGCTCGAAGACCTGCTTCAGTATCCGGATCACACAGCGGGCGGCATCATGACGACGGAGTTTGTGCGACTCGATCCGAAGATGACCGTCGCCGACGCGCTGAAACACATTCGTTCCGTCGCGCGCGAGAAAGAGTCGATCTACGCGTGCTACGTCATGGATCCCGAGACCGACAGGCTGCTCGGCGCGGTTTCGTTGCGCGATCTCGTGATGTCTGAATTTGAGCGGCCGGTGGTCCAAATCATGCGCCGCAAGCCCATCACGGTGAAAGCGCTCGACGATCAGGAGAAAGTCGCGGAGACGATCGGAAAGTACAACCTGCTCGCCGTGCCTGTCGTGGAGCAGGACGGAAGCGTCGTCGGGTTCGTGACGGTGGACGATGTGATCGACGTGTTGATTGAAGAACAGACGGAAGACATTCTGCGCATGGCGGCGGTCGAACCGGGCGCGATGGACAAACCCTATTTCGACAACCCGATCCTGCGGGTCGTGCGGAAACGCATCGGCTGGCTGTTGTTGCTGTTTGTTGCGGGGACGCTGACGAGCGCTGTGTTGCACCGGTTCGAGTCGGTGCTCGCCGAGGCAGTCGCGCTGGCGTTGTTTATTCCGCTGCTGATTGGCACCGGAGGTAACGCTGGCGCGCAAACGGTGATGACTGTGATTCGAAGCCTCGCGCTCGGCGAAGTCGGCGTGCGACATGCGTGGCGTGTCGTAGCGCGCGAAGCGACGACGGGAATGTTGTTGGGTTTGCTAGTTGCACCGATCGCGTTGCTTCAGGCGCTGTTCTGGCGTGTGCCGCTCACGTACGCGATCACCGTCTCGACGACGATGTTTGCGATCTGCGTCTGGTCCACGACTGTCGGGTCGTTGATACCAATCCTGGCCCAGCGCGTTGGCGTCGACCCCGCGGTACTCTCAGCGCCGCTGATTACAACGCTGGTCGACGCCACCGGACTGATCATCTACTTCACGATCGCCAAGCTCATCCTCGGCGTCTAAAACTTGTACTTCAACGCAAACTGCATCTGTCGCGACGAACCCGAGTCGCCGGTAGCGAACCGGGTGTTTGTAATCTGACCGAAGTTTGCGCTGCCGACCACGCGTCCCGGCTGTCCGAAGTTGGCGTGATTGAACGCATCGAACACTTCCCAGCGAAACTCGAGCAGTTGTGTCTCAGTTATGTTCGTCCGCTTGATAACGGAGAAGTCGACGTTGTTGAATCCAGGACCGATCACTACGTTGCGGCCAAGATTACCGAACCGGTTCACAGGCACTACAAACGGCGCCGTATCAAACCAGCGATTCGGCGTGCCTATGATCTCGATCGGGCCAGTGACGTCTGGACGCACCGTGTTGTTCGTGCCGGTGAACGTCGCGTTGTTGGCAACGATGTTCACGGGGTTACCACTTTGCAGTTGGACGATGCTCGACAGTTGCCAGCCTTCCTTGAATCGGCTTCCGCGGAACGGCAGCTCGTAAAGCCCGCTGATCACAAACCGATGGCGCGCGTCGTAATCGGAAAGACCGCGGCTGTCGCGCAGGTTGTAGCTGTCCTGGATGACCACGCCCTGGCTGTTCAACGAGTTGTAGTCGATCGACTTCGAGAACGTGTACGAAGCGTTGAACTGCAAACCTCGCGAGAGACGCTTCGTCGCCGTTATCCAAAGCGCGTTGTAACTCGAATTTCCCGTGCCTTCGATCTGCACGATGTTGTTCAAGGTGGCGCCCGGACGAATGTCGCTCGAACTCGACACGTTCGAGAACGGGCGCACACCGTTTATCGGCTGGTTGATGTTGCGGGACACGCGCAGGTGCGTGCCTTTCGTGCCGAAGTAACCGACAGTCACGCCGAGATCGCGTCCGAGCTCGCGCTGTATGTTCAGGTTCCACTGCTGAACGTAGGCGTTGTCGAAGTTTGAATCGACGTTGTTAGGAGCAAGTCCCGCCGTACCAGCGACCAGCAGCGCGTTAGTGAATGTCACTGCGCCCGTGAAGGTGAGCGGGGTTGCCAGCGGCGGATTGGACGTCAGCGGCGTCACGACGTTCGTCACCGGCTGATCCGCGAGCAGCGAGTAGGCGGCACGGATCGAGGTCTTGCCGTCTTCGAACGGATCCCACGCGATGCCAACACGCGGCTGGAAGTTCTTGTTGTTTTCTTTGTAGACCTTGTCGACGCCTGAGCCGACCCGAACGAGCTCTCGCGTCAGCGGATCGAAAACAACGAACCGGTCGTAACGCTCGGTTGGCGTCATGTTCCAGTCGTAACGAAGACCGAGCTCTAACGTTACGTTCCTATTCACCTTCCAGTTGTCCTGCACGTAAGCGCCCCATGCATTCTGGATGATCGCACTCGAGCGATCGCCGAGTGTAACGCTGAACCCGTTTCCGTTGCCGGTGAGGAACAGGTTGACATTCGGGAACGTGAACGTGCCGGTGTCGAGCGTGAAGTTGTTGTTGTAGAACCGCCTTGCCTCACCACCAAACTTGAATGAGTGGTTCCCTCTCAGATAGCTGACGGTATCGCTAAGTACGACAGTCATGTCGGCGCGGCCCTGCGGAAATCCGGCTGGGCCACCGAGATTGAAGTTGAATCCGGTGATGCTCATCTGCGGCAGACCGATATCGGCGTTGACGCCGTTGTTGATGCCGAAATCCGCCGGATTGAGCTGCGCGTTCGGCGTAAAAGTGATGTTGATGCGATTGAATCCGAGACGCGCTTCGTTCGTCAGGTTTGGACCAAAGATGTGCGTCTCGTTCAACGTGAAGATCTGCCGCGTCGACTGGCGCGTGTCGCCCCAACCGGGCATCGTGTTGCCCTGAAGGTTCGGCTCGCCGCGTTTGTCACGCTGATACGCATAGTAGCCATGGATGCGATCGTTGGCATTGATGTTATGGCTCACGTCCCCGGTATATTGATCGATATCGACGGGCGCCGTACCCGAACCTGCAAACCGCGCAACCGGGACACCGCCGACGATGTCGACGCTGGTCGCGCGCGGAATCAACGGCAGCAACTGGAGGATGGTCGCGTTGGTAACTGAGGCCCGTTGCGCGTCAGTCAAAACGTTGCTCGTCAGCGTCAGTCCCTGGCG
This sequence comes from Pyrinomonadaceae bacterium, assembly GCA_035762365.1. Lineage (GTDB taxonomy): Bacteria > Acidobacteriota > Blastocatellia > Pyrinomonadales > Pyrinomonadaceae > PSRF01. The sequence continues at coordinate 4,547 of DASTOZ010000419.1, forward strand.
CTGGCGCGTGCCTTCGTAACTGAAGAAGAAGAACGTGCGGTTCTTCCCGTCGTAACCAAGAATCGGTCCGCCTTCTCCGAAATGCGGCAAGCTCAACGGCCCACCGATGTTGAAGCCAAATTGGTTTCGTTTGAAGGGCGGCTTGCGGGCGTCGAAGAAGTTGCGCGCGTCGAGCTTTTCGTTGCGGATGAACTCGAACGCCTCGCCGTGATACTGGTTCGAGCCGGAGCGAGTGGCGATGTTCACGATCGCGCCGGAGTTGCGGCCGTATTCAGCGCTGGCGGTGGAGTTGTCGACCTTGAATTCCTGAACGGTATTGATCGACGGCTGGAACGTGATCTGGTTCTGGACCATATCGTTCAGGTTGATGCCGTTAATCATGAAGTTGGTGGTGTCTTCACGTCCGCCCGCGGTGTTGAAAGCGAACGACCCCTGCCCACGCAACGGCGCGGTCAGAAATCCGTTCTGCGGCGGGGTGACGGAACCGGGAATCAGCAGGCCGAGATCGACGAAGTGACGCCCGTTGAGCGGAATCTCCTGCACGGTGCGTTGATTGATGACTGTGCCGACCGAGGTCGTGGTGTTCTCGATGATGGGAACGTCCGAGGAGACCAGCACCTGTTCGGAGATCGCGCCGACGTCCATTTGAAAGTTCTGGACCACGGTCTTGGCGACTTCGACCGTCACCTGGTCGGCGACGCCGGTTTTGAAACCCTGAACCTTCACTTCGATGGAGTAAACGCCGACGGGTAGCGCGGCAAACTGATAATTCCCTTCGCTATCGGTTTGGGTGGTCCGCTCGGCAGCGGTGTTGCGGTTTTTGGCGGTTACCGTCGCGTTCGGCAGAACGGCGCCTTTGGTGTCGGTTACCGTTCCCTGAAGAACGGCAGTTGATTGGCCCAATGCTGAGGGAGTCGCAAGGAGAGCGGCTACCAGCAGTAAGAACGGGAAAAGTATTGCGGTCCTCTTGCTTGCCATAAGTACCTCCTGACATTGCGCGGGCAAGTTCAGTTTTCAATTGTTAGGGGAGGAAGGCTCTTAAAGTGGCTTAAGCAACGGCGATGCCGTAAACGCGGATGTGATCCGTGTAAATTTCCTCAGCAAATCCGTTTTTATCCGCTCCTGGAAATCCAAAAACAACAAGCCGATCCGAAAGCCACAAGAAGGCACAAGAAACACGAAGCGGCCACCGAACTTCAGCCTTACTTACCGCCCCCGTCTTTTGTGCCTACTGGTGGCTACCACCGCGCCAGAAACTGCCGCAGCAACTGATCCATCGCGTCAAAGGATTCGGCGCAAAACAGGATCGACTGGTAATGCGTCGGGTCGTAGACGTGATTGGCCGCAGCATCGAGATCCAGCGGACGAAGCTCCGCTTTGTGCATCTCGGCCAACTCTCCCGCGGACGACAACAGGCCCGTTCCGTACGCTTTGATCTGGCCGCTTTCGCGCAGCACGCCGAACTCGATCGTGAACCAGTAGACGCGCGCCAGGCGATCGAACTCGCGGGCATCGGTTGTACGTCGAACCGCTTCGCCAAACAGGCGGTTGATCTCCGCGAGTCGCGGGCTCGCGAGCGTCACCGCGTGTCCGATAAGTTCGTGAGCAACGTCCGGCTCCGGCGTGTACAACGGCGTCGAATGGTGACGGATGTACTGCGTGCAGAGAAACACGCCATTAGCCAGCGATTCGAGAAACACGCGC
>DASTOZ010000420.1:0-2172 GCA_035762365.1 Pyrinomonadaceae bacterium
GGCTTTCGTGCCGCGCATGTGCGTGCGCGAAGAGCTTGCGCGAGGCGTGCTCGTCAGCGTTCCTGTGCGCGGTCTCACACACAATCGCATTCTTTGGGCCGCTCATCGTCGCGGCAGCCAACTCTCACCCGCGGCGACCGCTTTTCTCAACGTCGTGCGCCAGCACACAAAAAAGCCCAACTAAGCGCACTGAAAAACAGATTGACAGCAGCGTGCGACAGGTTTAAGTTGAGCGGCATACTCGCGAACAAATTAGTTTCCAACTCACAACGGTCGAAAGGAGTTTGCCTCAATATGCCGACCACGAAGAGCAGTAAGAAAAAATCCACCAAAAAATTCAGGAAGACTTCCGGAGCAACGGCCACAGCTTCCGGGGAAGTCGTGATGTGGCTTCGCTTGCCACGCGCGATGAGCGTCGCCGAATTGCAGAAGCTCGGTTTCCGGGGAGGAGATGACATCTGCTTTTCCGGCGACACCTGCGTCGCCGCAACTGCCATGCGTCCTGACGTGGGCATTGTCGTGCAGGCCGATCTTCAGGCCGCGCTCGACAAGGCAGGACTTTCGCGGCGCGCCGATCCGTGTTTCGGCGGCGATACCTGCATCGTCTAGTTTCATCACCACAACCTGACAACCGGAGGGCACGCTCATGGCCTGGAAGGCGTCGCACTATACCCATCTCATTCCACTCACCAGCGGAGACGGCGTGGTCTACAACGGACTTAGCGGGGCACTGGTCAAACTGTCGCCCGGCGCATTCGCGCGTTGCGAAGAGATCATGGCCAGCGCACCGCAGGGCAAGGCGTTCGAGTCGTCGATCGAACGTGATGATCTGTTTGCGCACCTGATCGCGGGCAGCTTCGTCGTAGACCAGGATTTCGACGAGCTTGCCTTCATCGAAAATCAGTACAACCGTGAACGCAGTCGATCGCAGTTTCTTCTGACGATTCTGCCGACGTTCGGGTGCAATCTCGGCTGCGACTATTGCTTTGTCGGGAAGAAGAAAGGCGCGATGGGCCGTGAGCGGCAGGACCAGATCATTGAGTTTGTAACGAGGCGGTTTGAGAGCCAGACATTTCCGCGCATGTCGGTCGATTGGTTTGGCGGGGAACCGCTGCTGGCGCTGCCGGCGATCGAGTACCTGTCGGCTGCGTTTCTCGATCTCTGTGCGCGATACGACACGCCTTACAGCGCCCAAGTGATCACGAACGGCACGATGATCTCGGACAAAGCGGTTGACGTGATGACAAACGCCGGCGTCGATCGTCTTCAGATCACGCTTGATGGATTGAAGGAGATGCACGACGTCCGGCGGCCGAGTAAACTGCGCGTCATCTCGTCGTTTGAACAGACGATTCTCGGGCTGGGCAAAGTGGTAGGGAAGTTTGTGATCCGTCTGCGCATAAACGTCGACAAGCACAATCTGCCGGAAGCGTGGCGGCTGCTGGATTTCTTTGCCGAGCAGGGATGGTTGGGAGCTGACATCCCGTTCTATCCGTACCTGGCGCGCATTTCGCCGTTCACCGACGCTTGTGCTTCGGTGGCGACTGAGGTGTGTTCCATTGACGAGTTTCAGGAGACGAATACACGCTGGATGAAGCGACTACATGAGTATGGCGTGCCGGTCGCGTTTCAGGCGTTGTACCAGTTTCCCGAACCGAAGCTCTACAACTGCGGCGCCATCGGCAACAATGGTTTCATCTTCAATCCCAACGGCGAGATTCACAAGTGCGGCCTCGCGGTCGACGATTCGAGCGAAGCGATCGGCATGTTGGGCGAGGAGCTCGACAGCAATCACGCCAACGCCGTGAAATGGAGAGAATGGACGCCCCTCGCGAATCCGGTGTGTCGGGGCTGTGAGTTTCTGCCGTCGTGTCTGGGCGGCTGCCCACGCAACCAGATGCAAATGCGCGAGGTGCAGAAGAAAGAGAACTGCCAGTACTATCAACAACACGAGAACCGCATCCTGGCGACGCACATGGAGCTGGCGCAGTTGTAACGTCGTCTTTCTTGAGTGTCGTTCACTGGCCACCCCGCGTCTGGTGCAGCAGTCGTGTGAGCACCACCAGCACGTAACCCAACCAGATCATCGACAGCGGACCGAAGATCAAGGCTGACGTCATCGAGCCGTCGTTCTTGTCGGGAGTTGGTCTAGATCACGTTCTCCAGCAAATC
>DASTOZ010000421.1:0-2823 GCA_035762365.1 Pyrinomonadaceae bacterium
TGGAGAAATTGCGCGAAGTCACGTCAGCACTTGCGGGGTTTCCAGTGATTGCGATCGGTGGTATCGATCTCGACAACGCGGCAGAATGTTTTCGTGCGGGCGCAAGTGGCGTTGCTGCAATACGGATGTTTACGAACACGGATTTGAAATGGACCAGGTTGAAGCTAGACCAATTGTGCTGACAATCGCGGGACTCGATCCGTCAGGAGGCGCCGGGATCGTCGCCGATATCAAGACGATTTACGCCTTGGGCTGTTTTCCGGCGGCGGCGTTGACGTCGATCACGTATCAAACCACGACCGGGGTGTTCGGCGCGGAACATCAAACCGCCGAGACGTTGCGTAAACAGGTCGTGCCCGTGATTCGCGATCTGAATGTAGCAGCGGCGAAGACAGGCATGTTGCCGACGGCGGAGATTGTCGCTGAAGTCGCGCGTTTGTTCAGCGAAGAACAATTGCAGCCGCCCGTGGTCGATCCCGTGATGGTTTCGACCTCCGGGCACGATCTGATCGGCGACGAGGCGTTTCAGATTCTCAAAACACGACTACTTCCCGTTGCGCGGATCGTCACACCCAACATTCCCGAGGCTGAACGACTCGTTGGGTTCTCAATCGAGACGGAATCAGACATGCGGCGCGCCGCCGAAGCCATTCGCTCGATGGGTGCGCGAGCGGTGTTAGTGAAAGGCGGGCATCGCGCGATTCAAAAACAAGCGATCGATCTGTTGCTCGATGAAGACGGAAACTTTGTTGAATTTCGCGAAGAGTTTGTCGACGTGGGTGAGATCCACGGATCCGGCTGCACATTGTCCGCGGCAATCGCTGCGGGTCTCGGCAAGGGAATGACGCTCGGGGACGCGGTGCGTTCAGCTAAGACTTACATCACCCGACAAATCCGAGCATTACGATCGGCGCCGCGCATCGGCCACGGCGCCCGACCGCTGTAAACAGCATGTAAGAAAATTCTTTTTTCGTTGACCTCCCGCAAGCGCGAGACCCATGTCAAAGGAAAACTCTTTTCGCACACAGCGTCACTCGATCGTTACCTTTTCCATCTTCACGTCCTGAATCGGACGATCGCCAGGTCCGGTCGGCGTCGTCGCAATCGCGTTCACCACGTCCTGCCCCTCAGTGACGCGCCCGAAGATCGTGTAACTCGGCGGCAACGGATAGTCGACGTGCATGATGAAGAACTGCGATCCATTCGTGTTTGGACCAGCATTGGCCATCGCCATCGTCCCCGCTTTGTAACCTGTGTGGTAAAGCGGCGAGCCGACATTGATCTCGTCGTTGAAACGTCCGCCCCACGCCGATTCCCCGCCGCGCCCGGTGCCGGTCGGATCGCCGCCCTGGATCATGAAACCTTTGATCACGCGGTGAAAAATGATGCCGTCGTAGTAGCCGCGCTGGGCCAACGTGATGAAGTTTTCAGTCGTCTTCGGTGCGTCCTCTTCCAACATCTCGACGCGAATCGTGCCTTTGTTTGTTTGGATCACCGCTGTTCGATTTGCCATGTTGTCTCCTCACTCTTATTCAAGATGAACTGTTCGATTGCGAGCGCGACGCCATCTTCTGTGTTTGCAGCCGTGGGGTGCAGACCGGCGATCTCGCGCAGGGAAAGGGGGGCGTTGGCCATCACCACACCAGTGCCGGCGAACAACAGCATTTCGAGATCGTTGTAGTTGTCACCGATGGCCATGATTTCGTCCGGACTCACGCCGAGCTCCGCGGCAGTCGCCGCAACGCCCGCGCCTTTCGACGCTGCCGGATTCACGATGTCGATCAAGGTGAAGTCCTGTTCCGGATACTTCGTGGTTAACACTTTGACGGTTGATCCGAGTTCGGCGTGCAGGATCTCTTCAAGCGCGTCCATTCGCACGCAACTGCCGGAGAATGCGAGATGGATCGGATCGTGGTCCAGGTATTCTTCGAGCGACTCGACCTGTCGCACCGCGCGTTGTCCTTCGTCTTCGCCATGGATCCGCCGCGCCCACGCGACGTACTTGTGAACTGCCGCGTTCTCGCCGCTCAAACGATCGTAAACGAGCACTCCCAGACCTTCATGATCGTCGCTCAACAATGCGTCGGCGCCGGACGCGCGGCCGACGTGCAGCGCATGCTGTGCGGCTTCGAGCGGCAACGGCAACACGGAAACTGTTTGCAGCGTTTCGGCGTGCTTCGTCAAAGCGCCATTGTGTGAGATGAGCGGAACGTCGAGTCCCAACTCCAAAGCAATCGGGCGCGAATCGCGGAAACGGCGCCCGGTAACGAGCGCGACGTGCACGCCGTCGGCCCGCGCCTCGTCAATCGCGCTCCGATTGCGATCCGAGATCTCGCCATGCCGATCGAGCAGAGTGCCATCGAGATCCAGAGCCAACAGACTTATCGCCATAAAGACGAACAAGGTAAATGAATGCGGGGCAGAAGGCAAAACGCCCGCGCCTCGACCGCATTTGCGCAAGTTCCGAGGCTTAAATTCAGACTCAAGCATTGCAGAGCGACAAACTGCGCCCTTCCCTCCAACGGGGCTTCCTGATATTATTCGCGCCCCCAATCAGCAGAACAAAACACTGGAGGTAAGAGGAATGCGAAGAGCAGCATTGTCCATTGCCGTCGTGGCATTGGTGTCAGCGGTAACTATCGTCTGGGCGCAGGGGGGATTCAAGAAGATCAGCGAGGATCTCACAGGCTACCAGGAGACCGGGACAACTGGCGGCGCGGTTTCAACTACCGGTAACGGAACCTTCAACGCGCGTATCAGCAACGATAACTCACGCATCGACTGGGAGCTTAGTTACGCCGATCTCGAAGGCGCTGTTCAGCA
>DASTOZ010000422.1:0-2883 GCA_035762365.1 Pyrinomonadaceae bacterium
ATGATGAAGATGAAAAAGATCGAGATCGCGCCACTGCTTGAAGCAGCCAAGGGTTAACGATCATTTTCAGACTAATTATGAAGACAATCTCGTTGCTCCTGTTACTGTGCGTGTTTGTTCCCATCAACGCGCAGGAACAAAAACCTCCCGCGAGTGGCGCGTCCGGCGGTGGCGGCGCGCCAGTCGAATCCAACTACCGCCTGATCGGTTCCGTCTCCGGAACAAAACTGCTCGAGCAGTCCGGACGATCGGCAATCGAGGATCCGCGAACCGTCTTCTACTCACCTGCCGACAAGGAAATAATCGTCTACTTCACGTGGGAAGGACCGTCGGGCCAACACCACTTCGAAGGTCTCTGGAAAAACCCCGCGGGCAAAGTCATGATGACTTCCGAGTTTGATTACAAACCCGAACAGCGAAGGTTTGGCGGTTACTTCAAGATGCTGACCGGCGATGCGCCCGCTACCGGCGTTTGGACGTTGGAAGCGCGCATCGACGGCGAGAGCGCCGGTTCGCATGCTTTTCAAATCACAACAGCGTCGCGTCCCGAAGGAGCCGCCACCAACGCACCGACTCGACGAATGTTGAGTCCATCCGAAATCTACAACCGCGCCGCAGCGGCCAGCGTGCTGGTCCAAAACATCAACGCGAAAGGCGGACGGCGGAGCATAGGCACGGGCTTCTTCATTGGACCAGGACAACTACTGACTACGTTTCAGGTGATTGACGGTGCGGCGCGCCTGCGCGTGGACGTGCCATTAAACCAAGTAACTGACGTCACGGAAGTGCTTGCCTACAACCGGCGTCAAAACTGGGTCATTCTGAAACTTCCATTCGACATCATGCCCGTGCTCAAACGCGCGGCGCCGGGTTCGTGGTCCATCGGCGACCGCAACTATTTCCTGGACGTTCCCAGAGAAGGCAACAGGGTCCTGGTCGAGACGATGATCAACGGCAAACAGACGCTCGCCGGGATGGGAGAGCGAATCAACATCGCCAATTCCATCAACCAGCGCGCCGTCGGTTCGCCGCTGATGAACGACTTCGGCGAGGTGATCGGCATGATTGGCGGTAGTTTGCTTCCCGGAGCGGCCTTTAATGAAGATGCCGCTTTCATTGAAGGAAGCAGCAATTTTGGCGGTGTATCGCGCGGCGCTGTGGCGATCCCAATCGAACTCGTAACAGATGCGACGAACGCAACCACGCTCGATGGTCTCTTGAAAGCCGGCCAGTTCACGCCGGCGCTCGTTACCACGGCGAGTGTTTTGAACGGCGGCCTCGCCAGAACGATAAACAAGAAGACCGATCCGCCACAGTTGATCGACGAGAAGACGGAATTCTCAACGGCGACACCCGATGCTGTCCTTTTGATAACCTGGCTGCCGAAGGAAAAGCGCAAAGGCTATCCGGCGGTGCGGATCTACGACATCGACAATCAGATGATCAGCGAGACGGTGAACAAGAAGAAGATCACCGTCAGCCCGAACAAGCTTTCGTACTCGTTGTGGGAATTAAACTTTGCGAAACTTCAACCCGGAATCTATCGCATCGACGTTCTGCTTGATGGCGACTTCGTCTATCGCACGTTCTTCCAGATGGTTCAGTGAGTCACTGCATCTTTCCCGTCGATAGAAAGCGCCAGCGTTTAGTGTTCCGGCAACTCGACACGTAATTGTCTATTCGCAGCTTCGGCATCTTGCCGGGTTCGACATTTGAGAACGAAAGCACCGACGCTTTCGACGAGCTGCCCTGAAACCCGGACGCGCATGTGTCTTCGACGACCGTGCCGAAGTCTTCAATCACACGCCGCTTGCCGTTGCGAAACTCGACCAACTCGGCGATCTCGATCACTGTCCCCTGCGCCATATCACCCGCACTCATCAACAACTCGTCGACGCCGTCGCTGTTAAGATCGGTCTTGCGAACGATTGCGCCATTGAAATCCGAGTCGACGTCTGCTACGAGTTTCTGACCTGAGAAAATCGCAACACGCTTGCTGCCGTAGTTATCAGCATGCGTCGCACCACATTCGTTGGTCCAGATGACATACGCCGTTTCCGTTTGACCGGGAGCAGTGAAACTTCCCGTCACCACATCGCCAATTGACGGCACGATCTGGCCGGCGTTCCGAGCCGCTGCCAGGTAATTGTCGCCGCTCGGTTGGAAGTCGCTGCGGCACTTGTTTTCGTCAGGGAGATAGCGGCGAAAGACTTTCGACAACACCATGCGCTGCGTCGCAGCAGAGATTCGCGGCAACTTGCCTGTGCGTTCTTTTCGAAAATCAAATAGCACCTGACGGTCTTTTTGCATCGCGGGCTGTTGCGGTCGTTGGGCCAAAGAAACCACGCTGCTCAGGACAAGGAACGCGAGCAAGAGGGGAATGGCTTTCATGGTTCACAGATTACACCCAATCAGAGTAATCTGTACCGCATTATGAAACGAAATCCTTGTTTAATCCTGGTTGCTCTCGTAGTCACATCACTATCAATCGCAAAGGCCTCGACAGAAGACTGGTCGCAGTTTCGCGGACCGAACGGCACCGGCGTGTCTGCAACCACGGGCGTCCCCGAGACCTTCGGCCCCGGCAAGAACGTCGTCTGGAAGACGGCACTGCCGCCGGGACACTCGTCGCCCGTCTTGACCGACGATCGAATCTTTGTCACGGCACATAACAATCAGCAGTTGCTCGTGATCTGTCTCGAGCGCAAGACCGGAAAGATCCTGTGGCAACGCGAAGTGCCGCGTGCTCACACTGGCCGCTTGCAGAACGTCAATGGACCAGCATCGCCCAGCCCGGTGACTGACGGCACGAACGTTTACGTCTTCTTCCAGGATTTCGGATTGCTCTCGTACGACGGCAAAGGCAAGGAACGGTGGCGACTT
>DASTOZ010000423.1:0-2568 GCA_035762365.1 Pyrinomonadaceae bacterium
TAAGCACCTGCGCGGCGGCGAGATGAAAGACGTCATCTTCCAGGGCTCACGCAATCGACCGCCGAGCGGCATGGCCGAAGTCGTCATGCACCTGGTCCGTGATGAGGTCGACACCCCCGAGCCTGACATCGAAGACATCGACTCGACACTCGAAAAGATCGATGACCGCCTGGTGAACATCGATCCGCTGCTGGCCCAGGATGCCACACCGGAAACAGAAACTACGGTAACGACTGAGGGCGCCGAGGCGATCGAGACAGCGATCGATCCCGGCGGCAATCCCGCGGCTGCACCGGCTACCCCAAAGACGCCACACAAACGACACTGGCGCCGCCGAAATCTCGCACTCGAGTTCGCACCCGGCGAATCCGTCTCCGTCACGCGCAGGCTCTATCGCTCAGGCGAAAGCGAATATCTCCTTAACGATAAGATCTGTCGCCTGCGCGATATTCAGGATCTATTCTCCGGCACCGGCCTCGCGGGCGGGCACTACGCCATCATCGAACAGGGACGCATCGGCCAGATTCTTTCGGCGAAACCGATGGACCGCCGCACGATCATCGAAGAAGCGGCGGGCATCACGAAATTTCGCGTGCGACAACGAGCGACCGAAGCGCGCCTCGAATCGGCCCGCTCCAATCTGTCGCGCATCTCCGACATCGTCTCCGAGATCGATCGCCAGGTGAACAGTTTGCGCCGTCAGGCAGCGAAGGCCCGTCGTTACGGCGTGCTGCGCGAAGAGCTGCGCGAACTCCTGCGGCACGTCTACGTCGCGGAAGATCGCAAGCTCGCTTCAGTGCTCGAAGACACGAACACGAAGCTCTCCGAAGTCACCGAACTCGAACTCGCCATCGCCGGCGATCTCACTCAACGCGAAGAAGCCGCACGCGCGGCAACGCAGGAAGCGCGCAATCTCGAAGACGAGTTGTCGAACGTGCGCGCAGCGGCCGCTGAAGCAGTGCTGCAACGCGACCGCCAAGCACGTGAGTGCGTCTACCAGCAGGAACAGTTAAGCGAGATCGAAAAACGACGCGGCGAAGTCACTGCTGAAATCGAGGGTTTGACCTCGCGGTTGATCTTGATCGAAGCGGAGTGTTTGCGGCTGCAACAGGAAGATGCGCGTTTGCGCGAAGAGTCGGACCGCAGCGCCTCCGAACTGCGTACTGCCGAAGAGTCGTACGCGGAGAAGCTTGCTCGCGCCAGTGCCGCCGAAGCCGAGATCGAAAACGCTCGCGCCGAACTACTTTCGCAAACGGCGATTGCCGAGCGCGTCCGTGAGATTGCGCGCCAGCTCGAAAGCACGCTCGAACGTCTCGGTCAACAAGCCGAAGGTCTCGCACGCGAAGGCGATCGTGCCGCCAGTCAACACGCGGAACGAAAACTCGAAGCAGAGGAACTCTCACGCGAGCTCCACGAAGCGCGTGCGCGTGTTGCGCGTCTGCAAGCGGAACGTGAAACGGCCGTCGATGCCGTCGTTCGCGGGCACGAAGCGGTCAGCGACACTGAAGCGCAACTGACGCGAGTGCGCGACGAACACTCGCGCGCCAGTCATCGCCTCGAGAGTCTGAAGGAGTTGGACCATCGTCGCACTTACTACTCGCCCGCGGTGCAACTCGTCTTTTCATCCGACGACACGCCGCGCAATTTTCACTTCATTGGCACGCTGGCTGACGCTTTGAATGTCGACGCCAAGTGGGAACGAGCGGTTGAAGGCGTGCTCGGTTCGTCGTTGCAGTCGATCGTCGTGCCGACGCCCGAGGACGCCGTGCGTGCGGCGCAATGGTTGAGAGAAAACAACGGTGGCCGCGCGAGTTTTCTCGTCGCGGGTCTGCACGGCGGCAGCGACGAAGCCGAGGGAACAAGGGGTTTATTAACGACGACGCTCGCGTGCCGCCTCGAAGAGCGTCGCGCGCTGGCGAACAGCCAGACTGAAGACTTCCGCGAAGACTTGCGCATCTCCGATCTGCTCGGCGCGCCGCAGCAACTCGTCACCGTCCTGAAACGCACGCTGCCACAAAAAATGAACGCGCGGCTCGCGGCGAATCTCGACGATGCGATGCTGCAATCGATCGCCACCGGCGAGACGTACGTCACGCTGAACGGCGACTGGATTGCCAGCGGGCAGTTCGTCAGCGCAGGCGACGCGCGCGATCTCGAGGAAGGGGCGGGCCTGCTCGCATTCAAACGTGAGCTGCGCGAATTGGAAGCGCGCGCCCTGGCGCTGGCTGCCGAAGTTGAAGTTGCGAGCGCCGCGGCGCGAGAGGCCCGCGCGCGACTCGTCGGTCTCGAAGACGCCGTTGTTACTCTGAATGAAGCAATCGGCCGCGAAGAACGCGAGGCGCTGCAGCAACAACTGACCGTTAGCGGGCTGGAACAGGAAGTCGAACGCGCCGAGCGCCACATGCGCGTCGTGGGTCAGGATTCGTTGCGCGTCGAGGAAGAAAGAATCGACATTGAACAACGTCGCACGCGTGCGCTCGAAGAGGCAGAAACTGCCGAAGCGGCCCGCGAGTCTGCGGCGGACAACGTTATTCGCGCCTCGGCTTTGCTAACTGACCTGCGCCGTGA
>DASTOZ010000424.1:0-2927 GCA_035762365.1 Pyrinomonadaceae bacterium
GCTACATCACATCATCTCCGACGGCTGGTCGGTCGGCGTGTTTGTGCAAGAGCTGTCGTCGGCATACGAGGCGTTTTGTGCGGGAAGCACTCCGCAGCTTCCCGAGTTGTCCATTCAGTATGCCGACTTCGCTGCGTGGCAGCGTCAGTGGCTTCAGGGCGAGGTGCTCGAAGCGCAGGTCGCGTACTGGCGGCAGCAGTTGTCGGGCGCTCCGCCAGTCCAGGAATTGCCAACCGACAAACCGCGACCGAAGGCGCAATCGTTTGTCGGGGCGACGCACATTATTCGCATGCCGCTGCACGTCACGGAGGGCGTGAAAAGGATCGCCCGCAGTGAGAGCGCTTCGCTCTTCATGACCGTGCTGACTGCCTTCAAGATCCTGATGCGTTATCACACCGGCGAGCAGAACATCGTTATCGGCACCGACGTTGCCAACCGCAACCGCGCGGACATCGAAGGTCTCATCGGCTTCTTCGTCAACCAGCTTGTCTTACATACAAACCTGTCGGGCAATCCGACCTTCCGCGAGTTGCTGGTGAAGGTGCGCGAGGTCACGCTTGGGGCATACGCTCATCAGGACGTGCCGTTCGATAAGCTGGTCGAGCTGCTTAATCCGGATCGAGATCTGAGCCGCACACCGCTCTTCCAAACGAAGGTGGTGCTGCAAAACGCACTCACGCAGGTCCTCACCTTACCCGGCTTGCAGTTGACGCCTGTCGACGTTCGAGACACGACGGCGAAGTTCGATCTCGCGGCATTCTTCGAAGAGTCGAACATCGGTCTCTCCTGTGAGCTGCAATACAACACGGATTTGTACGAAGCCGCCACCATCGAAGGGTTCGCCACGCAGTTGGCGCTGGTGCTCGAACGTGTTGCTGAACGCCCGGACATCACGCTTAACGAGTTGGACCAGCTCATTGGCGAAGCGGAACGAGGACAGCGCAAGACGGAAAAGAAGAAACTCGAAGTCTCCAATCTACACCGCTTTCAGAACATCAAGCCGAAGGCTGTCTCAATCTCCTGAAATCGAAAGGAAAACGCTCGTGAGACACATCGTATCGCTCGACGATGTCGGGCCGCAGAATCTATCGTGGCTAGTGGACCAGGCACTGGAATTCTCTGCGGGTCGCGGGTTTGCTGACCAACCGCTCAAAGGAAAGATCGCCGGGATCTACTTCCGAGGCACGTCCACCCGCACACGCACAGCGTTCAGCGTCGGAGCGATCAAGCTCGGCGCCGAAATCATCACGTATGGACCAAACGATCTCCAGACAAACACCGGCGAATCAATCGAAGACACGGCGCGCGTGCTTGCAGGTTACCTCGACCTGCTGGTGATTCGAACTAACGAGTCGGTGGAAGAGATGCGAACGCTCGCGATGCAGAATGAGATGTCGATCATCAACGCGATGAGCGACAACGAGCACCCGACGCAGGCGATCGCCGATCTCGTCACCATCAAGGAGGCTTTCGGACGCTTGCACGACATTCATATCCTGTACATCGGCGAGGGCAACAACTCTGCGGCGGCACTCGCGCTTGCCGTCGCGCTCACCGGGAACATGAAGCTAACCGTCGTCACTCCGGAAGGCTATGGATTGCCGTTCAAGGTCCTCGAGCGCGCAGACAAACTCGCGCGGGTCTCGGGTGCGGTCGTCGAACAGCATCACGATGTGAAGTCTTTGCCGGCGGGCGTCGATGTTGTTTACACGACGCGCTGGCAAACGATGGGTGTACCGAAGTCTGATCCTGACTGGCAGAAGAGGTTCGTGCCGTACCGCGTTACGACGGATATGATGGCCGTGGTTTCGAAGTCTGCGGGCACGATCTTTCTGCACGATCTGCCGGCGATTCGCGGGTCGGAGGTCGTTAATGAGGTGCTTGATGGACCACAGAGCCTCGCGTTCCGGCAGGCACGCCACAAGCTTACGAGCGCAATGGCGGTGTTGAAGTGGTGCGCCGCATCGGAAGAGATTTCTCTCGCACAAACTAATCGAAGCTCATGATTGAAGTGTCGCGGATAACCTCGCCCTGGATTGTTCAGCCCAGACCGAAGCCCAACGCGGCGATGCGTCTCTTCTGCTTCCCTTATGCGGGAGGCGCCCCGCACGTTTTTCGCGAGTGGCCGGAGAACCTGCCGTCGTTCATCGAACTTTGCGCGGTGCAACTGCCCGGACGCGGGAACCGGTTGCGCGAGCAGTCTTACACGAGTTTCAAAGATTTAGTTCCGGACGCCGCAAGCGCCCTGCGACCCTTTCTGGATCGTCCGTTCGCTTTCTTCGGTCATAGCATGGGCGCGCTTGCGGCTTTCGAGGTGGCGCGCGTGCTGCGGGACAGCGGCAACCGCCAACCGGAGATACTGTTTGTCTCCGGCTCACGCGCGCCACAACTGCCGCGCAAAGGCACGAAGACGCACGATCTACCGGACGACGAGTTCATCGAAGAGCTGCGTCGACTCAATGGTACGCCTGCGGAGGTGCTCGAACACCCGGAGCTTTTGCAGATCGTCTTGCCTTTGGTACGTACCGACTTCGCGGTCACGGAGAGTTACGAGTATGTCGAGCAACCACCACTCAATCGCCCGATCGTTGTTTTCGGAGGTCTGGCGGATAACGAGGTGGGTCGCGAGCGGCTCGAACCATGGCGGCAGCAGACTACCGAACGATTCAAGCTTGTCATGTTGCCCGGCGACCACTTCTTCCTGCACTCGCAACAGCGCACGATGCTGACCACGATTTCACGCGAACTGCAATCCGTGTAGCTCACGCGACGATTATCGTCGACGTAAATGAAAGGAGCGCTCACTTCGAGGCGCTCCTTTTCATTTATACCGTTCGTCGCTGACGGCGATGACGCAGGAACCAGTAAGTAACAGCCGGTAAAACCAACGCGATCCCTACGATGAGCAATTAAAGCGCCTACTGCCA
>DASTOZ010000425.1:0-11548 GCA_035762365.1 Pyrinomonadaceae bacterium
ATCTCGGCACGATGCGCATCGGCATGCAGCAGGGAACTCGCAAGCGCGTGGCGGAGTTTAATTGGACCAACAACACCAACGCCGAAACTCTCATCAACGAATATCGACGCGCAGCCGACCAGGCAATTCTCATCTTCGACATCGCAGTCGCGCGCGAGAACCAACCGCTGAACGCGCCGAAGCTGATGGAAGTGATGGAGTCGTACATCAAGCGCAACGGCCTTTCCGATCCCGAACAGTTGCTGCCGCTGCTGAAAGACCTCAGCACTGACGAACACGTCCCCTTGATCGCGCGCAATCACGCGCTGCGACTCATCAAGAAGATCAGTGGTAAATGAAACCTCGCAAAGTCCTGCGGCATTAGCACGCACACAAGCGGACCACGGCGCCCAACTCGTACATCCCGATGTCCTCGACACTGACGTTCGCTGGCGCTCGGCACGTTTGTTCACGGCCGAAGAACTCAAGTTCGAAACCCCCGCCGAGGCGATCGCGTGGATGGAAAAACTGAGCGGACGGTCCGACTACGCGCAGTTGCGTCAAGCGGTTCTAAACCTCAAACTAGAGCTCGATTTAGTTCAATCCAGTCAACGGACGAGCGAAAAGGATCGACAACTTGCCGCGGAGATTCACCAGTGGCTGACGATTTGGCTGCAAAACCCGCAGATTTTCGACGACTGGTTCGCGCTAAGACGAAAAACGGCTGAATTCCTTCAGATATTCGGCTCGTAACGGCCGGATTTTATGCGGCACATTTTGGAACTTTCACTGCTCTCCGAGCGAATACCCATGTCTGTCAATCGTTTGGGCTCATGAATCTGAAAAGCGAACCTGGTGATCACGAGCTGCTGCGGTCAATGCTGGCCGGAGATGAAGAGGCGCTTGCGCTCCTTTACCGGCGGCGGCAGGGGAGCATCTACCGGTTCGCTTTGCAGATGAGCGGATCGAAACCGATTGCGGAAGACGTCACGCAGGAAGTGTTTCTGTTCCTGATGCGCGAGGGTCGCGTGTTTGATCCGGCGCGTGGATCTTTGAGTGCTTTCCTGCTGGGCGTCGCGCGTAATCACGTGTTGCGCCGCATGCGAGTCGATCAGGTGTTGACTCCGATCGCCGATGATGGCGACGACGACGCGGGTCTCGTGTTAGCGGACACGGATGTTTGTCCACTCGAGGATCTCACGCGGGCAGAGACGATCGAGACAGTGCGCAAGGCCGTGCTTAGTTTGCCGGCGAAGTACCGCGAAGTGGTTGTGTTGTGCGAGCTCCAGGATGTGAGTTACGCAGAAGCGGCCGAGATTCTTGGTTGCGCGATCGGCACGGTGCGTTCGCGTTTGCATCGCGCGCGGGCGTTGCTGATTGCAAAGTTGCGGCCGGCCGAGCAGGTTGAAGAGGAGACTTCAGCGAGTTTGAAGTCAGAGAGGTGTTTCGCATGAACAGTCGGAAATTTGATGATGAAACACTGACGAGCAGTTTGCACTTGCTCGCCGAAGACATGGCGTCGCTGAACGCGCCTGCTGAGATCGAACAGAAGTTGCGCGAGGCGTTTCGCGCCCGGAAGGTGGTCGTGCCGATGTGGCGAAGACGCGCTCCCTACTGGCTGGCGGCAGGCATAGCAGCAGTATTGTTGATTGCGATCAGTGTCGTCGCGCTTCGTTCGCGCACAGACAAACCGAACCAGATAACCGCGGGTCAAATTGAGCAGCCCCGAATTAAAGAGGGAATTAAAGAACAACCAATCGCGCCAGAGCCGAAAGTGGACGTGCCGCAGCCGAAGCAACAGCAGATCGCACAGAGACCGCGCCGGCCTGCTGAACGTCGCGCTCAAAACAACGAAGTCGCGAACCATGTGAATCGCGAGATCGCCACCGACTTCATGCCACTCGGTTATCTCAACCCGGCGACGTTGCAGGATGGCGGACAGATCATTCGCGTCGAGCTCCCGCGATCCACGCTGATGAACTTCGGGTTGCCGGTGAACATGGACCGTTATCACGAGAAAGTAAAGGCTGATGTTTTCATAGGGGTCGACGGATTGGCCCATGCAATACGTTTTGTTAAATAGTTCAGGAAAGCCGGTTTGAAAGCCGGGCTGAAAGGAATGACGGAGATGAGAAAAGTAATCGCAATGTTGGCGGTGTGGATGATGGTCGCAAGCGTCGCCATGGCGCAGACGCCGCAAGGATTCGTTTGGCAGCAAACGCGTGTGGTCCAACAAGGACCGCCGGGTGCGCCGCTGCCTCCGCCTCCGCCCGATGGAAATTTTCTGTTTATCGCGTCGGAGAGTTTTGAGGGCAAGCTGGTGAAGGGCGCTCCTTATTCAGGGGAAGCTGTGACCGAGCACGTTCAAACGCTCGCCGACGGCAATCGCATCGTCACGAAGTTCAGCAGCACTGTTTATCGCGACAGCGAAGGACGCACGCGACGTGAGCAGACGCTGAAAGGATTGGGCGTGCTCGGGACCGGACAGGAACCGTTGCAGACGATCTTCATCAACGACCCCGTCGCCGGCGTGACCTACTCGCTCGACTCACGCTCGCACACCGCAGTTAAAAGCATGGCGTTCAAACTCCAGTTAGGACCGAAGGGAATCGTCGGCGGTGAAGGTGACACGCAGCGTTTCGAGTTCAAAGTCTCGCCGAGCGGAAACACCGGGACGATGATCCTGACTTCGCCCGCCGGTGCGCCGCCACCGCCGGCTAATGCCCGCGGTGCGGTCGAACGAACGGAACAGTTGAGTATTGCAACAGCGGGGAGCGCAGGCGCCGGGTTTGTCTTCCGCCAGAGTATCGGACCGAATCAGAACGAAGTTAAGGAGAACCTCGGCAAGCAGATGATTGAAGGCGTCGAAGCCGAAGGTACGCGAACGACGGTTACGATTCCGGCGGGTGAGATTGGTAACGAGCGTGCGATCGAGATCGTTAGCGAGCGTTGGTACTCGCCGGAGTTGCAGCTCGTGGTGATGACTCGTCATAACGATCCGCGATCGGGTGAGATGACTTATAAGTTGACCAACATCAATCGCACCGAGCCTGCGAAGTCGCTATTCGAGGTGCCGTCGGATTACACGATCAAGGAGAGTCTTCACAGCGGAGGCCCACTGCTCCCGCGCGTCCGTAAGCTGGCGAATCCGGAGTAACGGCTCCGTCAAAACGGATTAGCCCACACAAAGGGCCACTCGCGTTTGCCCCGAGTGGCCCTTTTCGTTTTCGTGATTTAAATCAATGAATTTTTTCTTTCCATTGAACTCCCGCAAGCGCTAGTCCGAGGTCAGAAGGAAACTCACTCCTCGTCGTCGCCACCTTTGATCCGGCCTTCAGCGCGTGACTGCTCCACTATCTTTGTAGCCAACTGGCCCGGAACGGGATCGTAATGTGAGAACTGCATGTGGAACGAACCGCGTGCGGCGGTGATCGAGTTGAGCGTCGACTGGTAGTTCAACATCTCCGCCATCGGCACCTGCGCTTTGATCACTTGTTGCTTGCCGCTCGTCTCCATACCCTGCACGCGCCCGCGTCGCGAGTTGAGATCGCCCATGATGTCGCCGCTGTACTCCTGCGGCGCCGCAATCTCAACATCCATCACCGGCTCGAGCAGCGACGGCTTCACCTTCTCCATCGCCGCACGAAACGCCTTGCGTCCTGCCGCGCGGAACGAGTGCTCGTCAGAATCGACCGGGTGAAACGAACCATCAACCAACTGCACCTTGAAGTCGACCAGCGGATATCCCGCGATCGCTCCCGACTGCGCCGCCTCCACGATTCCTTTCTCAATCGCCGGACGAAACTGCTGCGGCACCGATCCGCCAAAGATCTTGTCTTCGAAAACAAACCCACCGCCACGCGGCAACGGCTCAAACACACACTTGCAATCGCCAAACTGCCCGCGACCACCGGTCTGTTTCTTGTGCCGACCCTGCACTTCCGCACGCTGCGTGATCGTTTCCTTGTACGGAACTTTCGGCGGATGCAGCGTCACTTCCACGCTGTAGCGCTTCTTCAGTTTTTCGACCACAGTCTCGACGTGCAGTTGTCCCGACCCTGAAAGCAGGAACTCCTTCGTCTGCGCGTCGCGACTGAAGTGCAGCGCCGGATCCTCTTCGAGAATCTTGTGCAGCGCGACGCTGATCTTCTCTTCGTCCTGCCGCGACTTCGGCTCGATCGCAAACGCAATCGCCGCTTCCGGATACTCGACCGCGTCGTAAACGATCGGCGCTTGTTTGTCGCACAACGTATCGCCGGTTTGCGTTTCCTTCAACTTCACGCAGGCGATGATGTCGCCGGCGTGCGCTTCGGTGACTTTGTCGAGCTGCTTACCTTGCGCGGTGTGCAATGCGCCGAGACGTTCCATCACTCCGCGTGTTGAGTTGAACGCGTTCGCGTCAGTCTGCAAGTGACCGCTGATGATCTTGAACACGTTGATGCGTCCCGCGAAGGGATCGGCAATAGTGCGGAAGCAGTAAGCCGAGAACGGTTCGCTGTCGCTGTATTTGCGCGCCAGGCGTTCGGCGTCAGGACGGGCGTCAACGGGCCGACCCCACTCTGCTTCGTGATGCGCCGGATCGGGCGCGAAATCAACCAAGCCATTCAACAACGCGCGCAGCCCGACTTGCGTGATGCTCGACACGGCAAAGACCGGACACAGCTTGCTCTGCGCGATCGCGTTGTTGATGTTCGGCAGAATGTCTTCTTCTTCGAGTGTTCCGTTCTCGAAATACTTCTCCATCAGTTGATCGTTCGACTCGGCGACCAGCTCGACGAGTCGCTCGCGTGTCTTGTCCACGATATCGCGACCTTCGCTGGGAATGTCGATCTCTTTGGCTTGCCCGTCCGCGCCCAGCTCGTAAGCCTTCATATGGACCACATCGACGACGCCGCGGAAATCCTTCTCCTTCCCGATCGGTAACGTAAAAGGAATGATTGCTCTGCTGAACGTATTTTGCGCGCTCTGGAGTGCGGCGCTGAAATCAGCGTGTTCTTTGTCGAGCTTGGTAATCACCATCACGCGTGGGACCAGAAACTCGTTTGCATAGGCCCACGTCTTTTCCGTTTGCACTTCCACGCCCTTGACGCCGTCGACGACGACGATTGCGCAGTCAGCGACGCGCAGCGCGGGGCGTGCGTGGGAAACGAATGCGGCGTAACCAGGCGTGTCGATAAAATTCAGTTTTGTTTCGCGATGATCGAGATGTGCGAGTGAAGTGTTGAGTGTGATCTTACGAGCGATGGAATCTTCTTCATGATCCGTGACTGTGGTGCCTTCATCCACCTTACCCCAGCGCGGTGTGGCTCCGGCGACGTAGAGAAGCGAACTGACTAGCTGCGTCTTCCCTGCGTCGCCATGTCCAATGACAGCAAGGTTGCGAATAGCTTCAGTCGGATAGACTTTCATAACGTTTGATTCCTTTCAGGCATGGAGAAATTTGGCGATGTGTCCCGTGAATTCTTCTGTGAATTTTGCCGATAATTTAACCAACCGTCACGGCCAAAGCAAGTTGACTGTTATTGGGTTGCAAATCCGTGTTTACGCCGTTCTCAACCATCTTTTCGCCCGCAAATTGCATCAAAACGGTCGGAATAGGAGATAGAAGGAAAGAAATGTATAACCGGAAGTTTCTGTCGTTGGCGGTGACGCTCGTGATTGCGATTGCGGCGTTCGCGACCGTCTCTGCCAAGTCGAACAACAACACTGAAAGTCTACAAGCAATCGAGCCGTTGAACTTGGCGATCCTGATTCAGGACGATTTGACGCCGCAAGTCGGAAACGAACTCAAAGTGACGCGCGAGTTCATTCGTTCGTTGCCGAGCGGATCGCAGGTGATGGTCGGTTACATAACCGCGGGTTCACTTCAGGTCAGGCAACCTTTTACGACGGACCTCGAAAAGGCCGCGCGATCGCTGCGCATACCGATTGGCAGCACAACCGCTTCGCCGTTCAATCCGTACGTTGAAGTGATAGAAGCGTTGAAGAAGTTCAAGAGCGAAGGACCAAACGCGAATGCCATTCTGTTGATTTCTGATGGCCTCGATACGTCGCGTGGTTTCGACTCCAGCGCGGCGGGTCACACGCTCGATATCGAGCGCGCGATTTCGGAAGCGAACAAGCGCAACGTGTCGGTGTTCAGCTTCTACGCGCCGTCGGTTGGGTTGACGAGCCGCAGCCGTTTGGCCGCGAGCTATGGACAGAGTTCGTTGAACCGGCTCGCGAATGAGACTGGTGGACGCGCGTTCTTCCAAGGCACGACCGGGTTCGTAACGTTCGATTCATATTTCGATCGTCTGCGCGAGCAGTTGAACCGGCAGTACGCCCGAGTTCGATAACAATTCGTTCACACTCGTTGAATCCGTGTTCGTTTATCCAGCGAACACGGATTTAACTTTTGCTTGGCGATGGGAGGGTACGGTGGTAGAGTTAACGGCGATCGGTCCACACCAAAAACGCCCAAACTCGAGTGCGCGAATACTGTCTCATTGTCGAAGGCGCGTATCTTTCCGAATCTGAGGCCGAGCACGCTCTGCGCGACCCGTTTATTGAAGACTGGGTCGAGCAAACCGGCCGCTTCCGCATTCACAACATGGATGAGATTCTGATCACGCCTGGCGTGACGCTCGGATCGCTTGGAATCGTCATGATCGACGATCGAGTATTTGAAATCGCCAGCACCGATCCGGATCATCCGCTGACCGAGCACCAGGCGAAAGGCGTCGCCGAAGCCCTGCGGCGACAGGACATGTTCGACGACATCCGCGCCGAACCCCGTGAGGAAGATTTGTGATTCTCTCCCATTGACCTCTCGCAATCGCTAGTGCGAGTTCAATATAAAAAAGTATTTTTGAATCTTCCTTCCCATTGGACTCACGCTAGCGCCATGCGAGAGGATAATGAACCAGCAACTTTATGTCTGAATCGTTTCCAGCATTCCTCGACGGACGCGTCCTCGTTACAACGGGCGACATAACGAGTCACGACGTAGCGGCGATCGTAAATGCCGCCAATTCGACGTTACTCGGAGGCGGTGGTGTCGATGGCGCGATTCATGAGAGAGGTGGTCCGCAGATACTCGTCGAGTGCAAACAGATCCGCGACACGACTCATCCACACGGTCTGCCAACAGGCGAAGCAGTGATCACCACCGGCGGAAACCTCGCGGCGCAATACGTGATTCACACGGTCGGTCCAATCTACGGCCACAATCCCGCGCGTGAAGCAGAACTGCTCGCCGCCTGTTATAAAAACTCGCTACGACTCGCCCGCCAATACGCACTCGCATCCATCGCTTTTCCCTCCATCTCGACCGGCGCCTATGGCTATCCGAAGCACGAAGCCGCCGCGATCTCGTCGCAGGCAATCAAGGATTTCCTCACTGCTGACAAGCAGATACAGGAAGTGCGACTGGTGTTTTTCCAACCCACCGACGCGCGCCTGTTTCTGGAGTACCAGGAATTCGAGTAGACTCTCCGGTTTGTTTTTTACAACCTACGCAAAACATACACGTTACGAATGCCACTTTTACAACTCGAATCTTTAGCCTGGAATTATTGGTGGAGTTGGGCGCCCGACGGCCCCGCCATCTTTCGCGATCTTGATCCCGAGCTCTGGGAAGAATCCGAACATAGCCCACGACAACTGTTAGCCAAAATTTCTCCCTATCGCCTCGCCGAAGCCGCGAGCGACCCTGTTTATCTCGAGCGCGTGCAACGCCTCTCGAACAGTTTCGAAACGTACATGAACGCGGCCCCGGGTTCGACGTTCACCATAACGCGCGAACACCCAGTCGCCTACTTCTGCGCGGAGTTCGGCATACACAATTCGCTGCCGCTTTACTCCGGCGGCCTGGGCATACTCGCCGGCGATCATCTGAAGTCCGCGAGCGATCTCAACCTGCCGCTTGTCGGTGTCGGTCTGCTCTATCGTTACGGATACTTCCGCCAGCGACTGCGCAACGACGGCTGGCAGGAAGAGCACTACGGCGAGACGCATCCAAACGATCTGCCACTCTCCCTCGTGAAAGACGCGGATGATAAACCGCTGCGCATCGAAATTTTGATTCGCGAGCGAAAAGTGTTGGCCCAGGTGTGGCGCGCCGACGTTGGTCGAGTCACGCTTTACCTGCTGGACACGAACATTCCCGAGAACGTCGAAACGGACCGCTGGGTCACCGGACATCTTTACGGCGGCGATCGCGAGACTCGCATCGTGCAGGAGATGTTGCTCGGCATCGGCGGTGTGCGACTGTTGCGTAAGCTCGGCGTGACCCCGCACGTGTTTCATCTGAACGAAGGTCACTCCGCGTTTTTGACGCTCGAGTTGGCGCGTGAAGTGATTCAATCCGAACGCCGCAGTTGGACCGAAGCAGTCGACGTCGTGCGGCGGCAATGTGTGTTCACGACGCACACGCCTGTTGCTGCTGGAAACGACGAGTTTGATGCAACGCTCGTGACGCGCGTGTTTGGTCCATCCTACGCGCGTGAGCTGGGATTGACGGATGATCAGTTTCTGGCGCTGGGACGCACGGATCCGAACAACAAGACCGAGCGTTACGGATTGACGCCACTCGCGATTCGCATGTGTCGCTCGACAAACGGCGTCAGTCGGAAGCACGGCGAAGTTTCGCGTGCGTTATGGCAGAAGCTGTTTCCGGGCAAGACGATTGCTGACGTTCCGATCACGCACGTGACGAACGGCGTTCACGTGCCGACGTGGATCTCGCCGCTGTTGCGTTGGGTGTTTGAGAAGTACATGGGCCAGGATTGGGACGCGAAGCTGGCGGACCAAAGCGCGTGGAACGACGCGGTGGCTAAGATCAGCGATGAAGATCTGTGGTTTGTCCATTCGCGAATGAAGGAACGTTTGATCGCGTTCGTTCATCCGCGGGCTCCGCAGGCGATGTTCGATCCATCGGCGTTGACGATCGGGTTCGCGCGCCGGGTTGCGGGTTACAAGCGGTGGGCGCTGTTGCTGACGGATCGACAGCGGTTGTTGAGCTTGATGAACAACGACGAGCGGCCGGTGCAGTTCATTTTCGCCGGCAAGGCGCACCCGCAGGACGAAGATTCGAAAAAGGTGCTGCAACAGTTGGCCCAGTGGAAATACGATCCCGCTGTCAGCCGTCGCGCGGTGTTTCTCGAAGACTACGATCAGGAGATCGCGCGGCAGTTGGTCCAATCGGTGGATGTCTGGTTGAACGTCCCGCGGCGGCCGCAGGAGGCGTCGGGCACGAGTGGTGAGAAAGTGGCGATGAATGGCGGACTGAACCTGTCGATTCTGGATGGTTGGTGGTTGGAAGGTTACGACGGCGCCAACGGGTTTGCCATCGGGAATGGGACGGAAGGTGGCGAGGTGGCCCAGGTCGATGCCGCCGACGCCGAGTCGCTCTACCGGGTGTTGGAACAGCAGGTCGTGCCGCTATACTACAACCGCGAGCAGAGCCTTCCGCGTCAGTGGATCGCGATGATGAGACGGGCAATCACGACGCTCGCGCCGCAGTTCAACAGCAACCGGATGGTTGAAGACTATGCCCGCAAGATTTACCCGTAAGGTGGAATAGAACAGTCAGGAAGGGGGCAACGCCCCGCTGAACACAGAGTGCGCCGCGCTGCGCTTGCCCCCTTCCTGACTTGTTCTGCTGTGTTATAGACTACACACCCCCATTGCTTTGAGCTTGCTAATGCCCGAATGAAATACTGCACCGCCTGCAATACAAAATACGACGACAGCGTGAGCTTCTGTGCCATAGACGGAGAGGTCCTCGAAGCCGATCCCGCGTCGATCGTCAATACCGTGCTCGACGGGCAGTATCAAATGGAAGCGCTGCTGGGCAAAGGCGGCATGGGCGCAGTCTACCGCGCGCGACACATCCTGCTCGGCGATACCGTGGCGATCAAAGTGCTGCCGCCGGAAGTCAGAAACAACGCGGAATGGCTGCGACGATTCAGGCGCGAGGGCCAAGCGGCGCGTCGATTTCGTCACAACAACGCGGTGACTGTTTACGATCTTCGCACCGCCGCCGACGGGACGATTTACATGGTGATGGAGTATGTCGAAGGACATACGCTCGATCTCGCCATCAAAACGCGCGGACGCTTTTCGGCCGCCGAAGCGTTTGAAGTGCTCACGCCGATCATGAGCGTGCTCGACACTGCCCATTCGATGGGCGTCGTGCATCGGGATCTGAAACCCGAAAACATCATGATCGGGAAGGCCGAAAACGGCCCGCCCGTCGTCAAACTTCTGGATCTCGGCATCGCGAAGCTACGCGAAATTGCCGGGGCCGAGAGCAGCGGCAACACTGCGCTGACGATGGCGGGACAGGTGCTGGGCACTCCTTATTACATGTCGCCCGAACAGTGGGGCGAGATCCCGCGCGACGGCAACGTCGAGATCGACGGGCGCGCCGACATCTACAGTCTCGGCTTGGTGTTTTACGAGATGATTCTCGGCCGTCGTTGTTTTTCCGGAAACACGTTGCACGAGTTGCGACGCGAGCACGTTGCGACAAGACCAAAGCCGTTGCATGAAGTCGCGCCGGAAGTTCCGCGCGCGTTCAGCGACGCGATCGAACGCGCGACTGCCAAAGACCGCGCCGACAGACAGGCGACCGCCGCGATGCTTGCAGGCGAGTTGCGCGCGGCGTTGGAGTCTGTACCCGCTCCACAAAACGGTGGGCAAGCGCAATCGCCGTCGTTAATGGAAACGGTGGCGATCGGCGGCGACCCCCGTACAAGTTCAGACGTCAACGCGCCGACGATGATCACGATGGAGGGCGCGTCGCCGACGTCAGTGCAGGCGGATCGTCCGGCGGCAACAAATGCGGCGACGGTTTTCGAACCGGCGCCACCACCGCCGCCGCCAGTCATCGCGCCGAAGGTGCCCGCGAGTGTGCCGGCTGCGACCGTTGCCGAGTCGGCGGCGCCGATGCCGTCGGTCGTGACTGTCCCGCAGATGCCCAAATCCACGGGCCCGATTGCGCAAGTTGCGCCTGCGCGGACGTCGTCGGGCAGTAAGGCGGGATTGTTTATCGGGGCTGTTGTGGTGGTTCTGCTTCTTCTCGGCGGCGGAGTGGCCGCGTTTATCATTTGGAAAACTGAGAAGGCGAGGACTACCATCTCAACCGCTGGTGACGCTGGATCAGCGGGCGATGCCGGAGTTGGAACTACGGCGCCGCGCGAGATTACCAGTTACTGGATCGAGCTCGCGCCGTCAGCCCGCGGCAAGAAACCGGCGAGAGTTGCCGCCCTGGTACCGCTCGCGTCGGGACAGAAGCTGAAGTTTCATTTCACGTTTACCGAAGATGGTTATCTGTACATATTCGGGCCGGGCGCTAATAATCAGCCGACCGCGTTCCTGACGACGAAACCGTTACCGGATACGGGTGTCACGAACAACAAGGTGGTCCAGGGGCAGGACTTCAGTTTTCCGAGAGGTGAAGGCAACGATCTGAACCTCGATACGAAAGCCGGTACCGACGTTTTCACCGTCATCTTTTCCCGGACCGCTTTGAACGATCCGGCATTCCTGAGCACGAACGTCACGGGCGAGCCGCTGCCGCCCG
>DASTOZ010000426.1:0-3471 GCA_035762365.1 Pyrinomonadaceae bacterium
ATATGAGAATGTCATGAATGGAAGTTTGTCGAAGGTTCCTTTAGAGGTGTCTCCCGCTTACGGGGCGTCAATGAAACAAGGATTTTTTTAAATCTCTTGCAAGTGTGTCTCCCGCTTGCGGGAGCTGAGTAACTAAAGTCTTTTATGCTTGAGGTTGAGAATGTCTCGAAAGAGTATTCCACTCCGGCCGGGCCGCTGCGAATAGTCTCCGATGTTTCACTTTCGCTGCCCCAGGGCTCGGCAGTCTCCATCATGGGACCATCCGGCAGCGGCAAGAGCACGCTGCTCTACCTGATGGGCGCGCTCGAGCCTCCTTCAAGCGGAACCATCACGCTCAACGGACAGAATCCGTTTCTACTCAACCCCAAAAAACTGGCCGCGTTTCGCAACCATCAGATCGGTTTCGTTTTTCAGGACCACTGCCTCCTGCCGCAGTGCTCGGTCATCGAGAACGTGCTGACGCCGACGCTGGTTTCGACGCCCAACGGCGACACACCCGCGCGTGCTGAAGAACTGCTCAAACACGTCGGTCTCGCGGAACGCCTGGACCATCGTCCCGCGCAACTCTCAGGTGGCGAGAAACAACGTGTCGCGCTTGCCCGTGCGTTGATCATGAAACCGAAGCTGCTGTTGTGCGACGAGCCGACGGGTAATCTCGACCAGAAGTCCGCGCAAGTCGTCGCCGATCTGTTGCTCGACGTTCACCGCGAATCGAAAGCGATTTTGATCGTCGTCACTCACAGTGCGGAACTGGCGGCTCGCTTTCCCCGGCGCTTCGAACTCAAGAACCAACATCTCGAAGAGGCGTGATGCGCACGACACGTCTTTTAAAACGCGGCCTGGCCTATTACTGGCAGACGAATCTCGTCGTCGTTTTAGGTGTCGCGACTGCGGTCGCAGTGCTGGCGGGCGCGTTGCTGATTGGCGCCTCGGTTCGCGGGAGTCTCAGGGATCTCGTTTCGCAGCGATTAGGAAACACTGATCACATCGTCGTCTCGACCGGGTTCTTCCGTGAGCAGTTGGCGGCGGAAGTAGGCGGCGCTCCGATCATCGCGCTTCAAGGCGTGGTCGAACATGATTCGAGTCACCGTCGCGCCGGCGGAGTGAAGGTTTACGGCGTCGACGAACGCTTCTTTCAATTTAACGGTCTCGCGAATGTTGCACTGGAGAACCGCGCCGCCTGGATCAGCGAAGGTCTCGCAAGCGAACTCAAAACCACTGCGGGTGATTCCTTGTTGTTGCGACTCGAAAAGCCTTCTGACATTCCGATCGAGTCGCTGCATGGTCGCAAGGACGATCTCGGAAAGACCATTCGTCTCAACCTGGGCGGTCAACTTCCGAGCGCATCGCTGGGCGAGTTTTCACTCCAGCCGCAGCAAGGCCCGGTGCGCGCGATCTTCGTGTCGCTCAAGTTCCTGCAAAAAGAGCTCGATCAGCAACAGAAGATCAACACCATCATCGTCGGACAACAGCCTTCAGTCAGCGAAACACAAGCGCTGCTGCGCGATAAAGCGACGCTCGAAGATCTCGGTTTCAAACTCCGCGAGGTCGAGAACAATCTGTACCTCGAAAGCAACAGCAATCTGATGAACGAAAGTGCCGAGGACGCCGCATGGAAAGCTGCTGAGCCGTTGTCGCTGCACATCATGCCGTCGTTTTCATACCTCGCGAACAGCATCAGCACCGCCGAGCGCTCGATTCCCTACTCGCTCGTCACCGCAGTTGGCGGCGAAGTACTCCATGAACTAGGAGACCATTCCCCCAGTCATTCACCGATCGTCCTCAACGAGTGGGCCGCACGCGAACTAAACGCGAAGCAGGGCGAAACTATCAAACTCGAGTACTACGTTTGGGAGGACGGCGGTCGTCTCGAAACAAGGACGGCTGAATTTCAGTTGTCCGGGGTCACACCAATCAAAGGATTGGGCGCCGATCGCAATCTCGTTCCCGCCTATCCAGGCATCACCGAGTCGCAACATCTTTCCGATTGGGATCCGCCATTCCCGATCGACCTCAGCCGCGTACGCAGGCAGGACGAAGACTACTGGAACCAATATCGCACGACGCCAAAGGCGTTCATCCTTTTACAGCAAGGTCAGAAGCTTTGGCAGTCACGGTTTGGAAACCTGACTTCGGTTCGCATTTACCCCGGGTGGAGGACCCTATATTCGCCGGCATTGGTCGAAAAGTTTCGCGCGGCCCTGCGAGATGAGCTGCAACCGACGTCGGCAGCGCTGCAAGTCGTTCCGGTTCGCACTGAAGGTCTCGCTGCGTCGCGTGGCGCGACTGATTTCGGCGAGTACTTTCTTTACTTCAGTTTCTTTCTCGTCGTCTCGGCGCTGCTGCTGACGGCGCTCTTTTTCAAACTCGGCATCGAACAACGGCTGCGCGAAATCGGAACGTTGCAGGCGATCGGTTTCGCAGCGTCGCGCATTCGCACGCTGTTTCTCGCGGAAGGTCTGTTGCTGGCTGTGACCGGCAGCCTGCTCGGGTTGGTTGGCGCGATGGGTTATGCGGCGTTGCTGATGTATGGCCTGCGCACGTGGTGGGTCGACGCGGTCGGCACCACGTCGCTGACGCTTCACATCACTTGGCAATCGTTGTTATTCGGAGCGCTCGGCGGCGTCGCAGCGGCCGTTGTTTGTATTTTTCTGACGTTGCGAAGAGTCGGAAGTTTATCTACGCGCTCACTCTTAACAGGAAACACGAATGACACTGATGTGATCCGTCGGAGCGGGTCGTACGTGTTTAAGATTGCCATTGCGACGACGATCATCGGCGTGGCCCTGTTGGTTGGCGGCGCACTGAAGTCGATCCCGCAGGTAGCGGGGTTCTTTGGCGGCGGCGTCGTGTTGCTGGTTGCAGGTATTTGCTTCCTGTCGGTCTGGTTAAGACGTAGACGAACAAAAGTGATCAGACCATCAGGCTGGTGGGCCATGTCGCAACTGGGTTTTCGCAACACGACCTATCGCCCGGCGCGGACGGTTCTGTGCGTATCCTTGATCGCAGCGGCGACGTTCATCATCGTCGCAGTCGACGCATTTCGCCGCTCAGGCGTCGCGGCGAGCGATCAAAAATCGGGCAGCGGTGGGTTTCGGTTCGTTGCTGAATCTTTGTTACCGATCGTCCACGACATGAACACGGTCGAAGGTCGCGAAGCGTTGAATCTGAACGACACAAATGACGAGACAGCGCTGAAAGACGTCCGTGTTGTGAGTCTTCGCATGCGGCCTGGCGACGACACGAGTTGTCTGAATCTCTACCAACCGCGCAATCCGAAGATTATCGCAGTCCCGGACTCACTAATCCGCGAAAATCGGTTTTCATTTCAAGCAGCGTCCATCTTTGCGGACGGCCCGCCCTGGTACATGCTGAACCAGGAATATAGCGACGGCACGATACCGGTAATCGGCGACGCAAATTCACTGAACTACGTCCTTCACCTAAAACCCGGCGAAGACTTCGTGTTGG
>DASTOZ010000427.1:0-2917 GCA_035762365.1 Pyrinomonadaceae bacterium
TTGAGTTCTGTGACGAGCAGATGGTGTTCGGCTTCAGACAACAACCTGAGCGATGAGACACGCGTCTCCGGTCGCGCGACGGCGTCTTCGAGCAGCACCTGTAAATGTTGAATCATCCGCTCGACCGTGGAGGCGTCGAAGAGGTCTGTGTTGAATTCGAAGTAGCCGTCGATCGCGCCGTTGGTCTCTCTCGTGAAAAGCGTCAGGTCAAACTTCGCGACGCGTTCAGAAACGCCGACGGGCGAGAGCTTCAGCCCGGGCAGATCAAGCGGGGCGCCGGCGCGCACGTTTTGCAGCGCGAACATCACTTGAAAGATCGGTGAGTGACTGAGGCTTCGTTCGGGCTGGATCTCTTCAACCAATTTTTCAAACGGAAAGTCCTGATGAGCATTTGTGCCAAGCGCGACTTCACGCACGCGCGCGAGCAACTCGCGGAACGTCGGATCGCCGGAGAGGTTTGTTCGCAGCGCCAGTGTGTTGACGAAAAACCCCATCAGGTTCTCCGTCTCCGCGCGATTGCGACCCGCGACTGGCGTGCCGACGACGATGTCTTCCTGTGCCGTGTAGCGACTGAGTAACACGTTGAAGGCGGCGAGCAGCAACATGAAGAGCGTCACGCCTTCGCGTCGCGTCAACAGCATGACGTCGTTGGAAAGCTGTTTCGGCAAATCAAACGAGACGATCGCCCCGTTGAAGCTCTGCACGGCAGGGCGTGGACGATCGGTTGGCAGTTCGAGCACGGCAGGCGCGCCGGCCAGATGCCCTTTCCAGAAATCGAGCTGTTTCTCGAGCTCGCGACCCTGGAGCCAATCGCGTTGCCAAACGGCGTAGTCGGCATATTGAATCGGCAGCTCGGGCAGAGGCGAAGGTCGATCGTGCGACAGCGCGTCGTAGAGCACCATGAGCTCGCGTACGAGTACGCCCATGGACCACAGATCGGAAGCGATGTGATGCACGGTAAACAGCACGACGTGATCGTCTTCGGCGAGTCGAATCACAGTTGCGCGCAGCACGGGGCCTTTCGCGAGATCGAAGGGAGCTACGGCTTCGAGTTCCGCCATTCTCCGCGCTTCCACTTCTCTTTCCGCGGGAGGCAGCGCTGTCAGATCCACGCGCGTCATGGCGACGTTCTGATGTGGTGCGACGACTTGCACTGGTCCCTCGTCCGTCGTTCTGAACGTCGTGCGCAGGACTTCGTGACGGCGGATGATCTCGTTGAGGCTTTCTTCGAGCGCCCGCAGATCGAGTGGGCCACCGAGCCGGATCGACTCAGGCATGTTGTATGCGGGGCTTGCCGGATCCAACTGATGCAAGACCCAGAGTCGCTGCTGCGCAAACGAGACTGGATACGACTCTGCCGCTGCACGTCGCGGAATAGCCGTGACGTCCGTTGCGCCGATGCCTTTCTGACGGAGCAGCTTCTCGAGCAGCTCACGCTTTTCGGGCGACAGTTCGGCGATTCGCTGTGCGAGCGACGCCTTGTCAGTGTCGAGTGCCGCACTCATTTTTGTGGCCATGCGCTTTTTGGTGAGAATCGATGTTTGAGGCGATCCGCTAGCGTTACTCACATGAGGAAAAGGATTTCAACAATCTTTTTTCCATTGACGATCCGCTTGGCGTTACTTATGGGCTTACGTGAGAGCGTTAACTTTCGTGTTGCGAGAGCAGCGTGCCGAGCTCTTCGCCCGACAACCGTTCGACGAGTTCGAGCGTTTCTGCGATCGTCCTTACCTCCGCGCTCGACTCGCGCCTCAGCTGCTCAACTTTCTCGGCGAGCGCGGCGATAGTCGGCTCCTCAAACACACTGCGCAACGGCACCTCGACGCGCAGCGTTTCGCGAACCCGCGAGATGATCTGAACGATGAGCAACGAATCACCGCCGAGGTCAAACAGGTTGTCGTAAATGCCCACCTGCTCGAAACCGAGTAACGTTTCCCAGATGGTCGCTACCGTCTCCTGGATCTCGTTCTGCGGCGCAACGTACGGGTTCGACATGTTCGGACGAGCGTGCCCGGAAAAGATCTTCTTCTCCCCGGGTTGCTCTGCACGATGCAGAGATTCAAGATCGATCCACTTCGCGATTCGTGTGTAAAGATCTTCAGCCGAGACAACGACGGGACTGAACGAGTTACGAGTCACCACACGACGGAAGATTTCAACGCCCTCCGTAGGCAAGACACCTTTAATCACGTTACCTTGCGCGACTCCCTCGGCCAACTCCTCGTCTGTTCCCTGTTCCCACCCATCCCAATCAACGCAGATCCACGGGAATGATGGTGCATCCAGATTGAGCCTGGCGACGAACGCATCCACAAAGAAGTGTGCCGCTGCCGAGGTCATGAACCCTAGGCCGCCGAGTACGACCGAGAGTGACGACATCACGAAACAGAAATCGAGTTGCTGTCCACGCAGCACTTGCGCAAGGTTGATCAGACCGTGCACTTTCGCTTCAAACTGTCGATCAAAGTCGGCCTCGTTAACCTCGTCAAAAGACTTCCGGGCCCAGACGCCATCATCGCCCGCTGCATGAATCACTCCGTCGAGCCGTCCAAACCGTGCGTGCGTCTGCTCGATTGCCGCCCGCATTTGCTCGTCGCTCGCAACGTCAGCTTTCAGCAGTAGAATCTCTGCTCCCAGTGCTTCGACCTCCCGGAAGCTACGAATTCTCACGCTCAGATCGTCGTCCCAGGCGTGACTATCAAGCCAGTTCTGCCACTCTTCTCTGGCGAGAAACACGGAGCGACTCGTCAACACAAGCTTCGCGCGCCAGTTGGTCACCAACTCAGCCGCCAAACGAAGACCGATCTTTCCCAAGCCGCCGGTGATGAGATAAACGCCTTCGGTCCTGAGCAGTGACGTCTCGGCAGTCGCTTCGGGAAGCGGTGCGGGTTCGTAGACCTGCACCCATCGCCGGCTG
>DASTOZ010000428.1:0-3606 GCA_035762365.1 Pyrinomonadaceae bacterium
AGAGGTCAATGTTTTTAAATCAAGCACGAGAGGCGTTCTTCGTTAAGAGCAACGAAGCCGAGCTTCTCGTAAAACCGGCGCGCTTGGGGATTCTCCAGGTGAACGGCGACGTCGATTCGCGTAACCGCCTCTTTCCGCAACTGCTCCTTCAACTGCTGAAGCATCTCCGAACCAGTCCCGTGTCCACGTCGATCCGGTTTGACCGAAACGTCGTCGAGCTTCGCGACAACTGAACCCATCGACGTCGAGATCGCATAACAGACAACACAGATCCCCGCGGCGCCGTTTTCATCGTAAGCCATCCAAACGAACCCAAGCTCGGGTCGTTCGAGGAAGAGATCGAGCGCGTCGTTCAATCCTTTCAGCCCGAGATCTCCGTACGCCTGGCTGCTCGCGAGGTAGTGCTCGTCCGCACTCAAAAAATCCGTGAGCATATGAAACGCGTCAGGCACATCGGCCGCGTTCATTTTTCGACAGGTAACAGCCACGGGCCAATGATGCCAAAAGAATTCCGAAAACGCGAGATTCGCCCGATTCAGAGCTTCCCCATCTACTTTATCGGATCTATAATCCAGCCTCCGCAAGCCAGTAATTCCATCCCAGTCGCAGGTCAGGAGCCATGAAAAAGACAACAACTCTACTCGCAACGGCGATGTTTCTGTTCGCTGCAATTTCAGCGTTTGGCCGCGAAGCGCGGCTCGTGCGCTATCCGCATTATCACAACGGCCGCGTGGTCTTCAGCTATCTTGGCGACATCTGGACCGCCGACGAAAACGGCCAAAACATCCAGCGCCTGACCGTGAATCGCGCACGCGACGTTTACGGCCGCTTCTCGCCCGACGGAAAGTGGATCGCGTTCTCGAGCGATCGCGCCGGAAATCTTGACGTGTATTTGATCCCCGCCGGAGGCGGCACTGCGAAACAACTCACCAACCATTCCGCTGAAGACACAGTCCTCGGCTGGTCTGCTGATTCCAAGTCAGTGATCTTCAGCAGCAATCGTGGTGAAGACTTCATGCCGCAGCTCTATCTCGTCAGCACCGAAGGCGGCATGCCGGTGAAAGCCGGGACCGACATGGGCGTCCAGGCTTCCTACTCGCCGGATGGAAAGCGACTCGCTTACAACCAGAAGTCGCAGGTTTACTGGCGCAAGTATTACCGCGGCTCCTATCAAAGCGACATCATGATCATGGACGTCGCGGCGAAGAAGTTCACGCAAGTCACGGACTTCGACGGTCTCGATTCATGGCCCATGTGGGGTCACGATGGTTTCATCTATTTCGTCAGCGATCGCGACGGCAATGGTCTAACGAACATCTGGCGCGTTTCCGACAACGGCGGCAAAGCGGATCGCATCACGTCGTTCAAAACGGGCGACGTTCGTTGGCCCGCGATCAGTGCCGACGGCCGCGTGATCGTTTTCGAACATGACTTCGGCATCTGGAAACTCGACGTCGCATCGAAACGCGCAACACAGATCACCCTGAACATCGACGCCGAGACGCAGGAAAACCTCAGCGAGACGATGTCGTTCAACTCGCAGGCCGACGATTACGATCTCGCGCCGTCGTCACGTCGAATCGCGTTTTCAATTCACGGCGAGATCTTCAGCGCGCCGGTCGAAGAAGGCGATCTGAAACAACTCACTGACGGCCCCGCTCGCGATCGCCTGGTCCAGTATTCACCTGACGGCAAGTCGCTCGCTTACGTGTCGGACCAAAGTGGACGCGAAGAGATCTGGGTCACGGCCCTGGACGGTTCCGCGCCGGCGCAACAGCTCACCAACATCGACGCGTTGAAACAGGGCTACAACTGGTCTCCCGATTCGAAGGAGATCGCGTTCGCTTCCTCTGACGACAAACTGCGCAAGCTGACTGTCGCAACGAAACAGATTGCCGAGCTCGATTCGTCGCGCTACGGCGGTTTCAGCGTCCCCGTCTGGTCGCCTGACGGAAAGTGGATCGCCTACTCGAAACCCGACGCCGCACGTACGTCCGACATTTACCTGATTGCCGCCGCAGGCGACGACAAGACACCACACAAAGTCACGTTCGATTCAAACAACGACGGCAATCCGCAATTCTCTCCCGACGGTCGCAAGCTTTACTTCCAACGCGTGGAATCGACCGGCGGAAACACTCCCAACTCAGTTCAACTCTATTCAGTGTTGCTCGAGCACCAGGATCGGGATCCGGACGACGCTGAAGAGCGTGCCGAAGCAGAACCGCCGCAACGCGAAGCCCCGGCGGGAGAGGCCGGCGATGGGCCTCCTCCCGTGCGTCGTCCGCCCGCGAACCGTCCGCCGCGCGAGATCAAAATGGACTGGGCCGGAATGAAACGTCGCACACGCCAGGTCACGCGCATGCCGTTCCCGGTGCTTGGTTACACGATCACGCCTGACAGCCGCACGATCGTTTTCGTCACTACCGAGCCTTCTGCGACAGCGAGTGTTCCGGTCATCTATTCGATTCAGGAAGACGGGCGTCGCCTCGCGAGAATCACGTCGGGACAGGCGCCGAACGATGGCGAGGGCGGTGGACCCGGTGGCGGTGGCGGTTTTGGCGGCGGCATCAGCGGCCTGAACATTTCACGCGACGGCCGCACATTGTTCTTCCGCGAACGTGACGGTGTTTTTTCAGTTCCGTTGGCGGCAGGCGCCGCAGCCGGAGCAGCAGCGGCGGCAGCGGCTGGTCCACCACGCGAAGCCGGACGGCGTCGCATCAATTTCAACGTTCGCGTTCAGGTCAATCGACCTGCCGAGTGGGCGGAGATGTTTGACGACGGTTGGCGCACGATGAAATACCGCTTCTACGATCCGAAAATGCACGGCATGGATTGGGACGCGATGCGCGCGAAGTACCGGCCGCTCGTCGATTTCGTTGGCGACCGTCAGGAGTTGCTGAACATCATCAACGAGATGATCGGCGAGTTGAATGCGTCGCACACGGGCGCCGCGCCGCCACCACGCGGACAAGGCGGGGGTGGAGTTTCGACGGCGCATCTCGGCGTCGAACTCGAACCGGATGCCGCGGCGGGCCATTACAAAGTCACGTACATCTACGAAGGTGGTCCAGCCGATAAAGACTGGGTGCGCGTGAAAGTCGGCGACTACCTGCTCGCGATTAATGGCAAGCCGGTGAAAGCAGGAGACGAGTACTGGGACATTCTCAACGATCGTCTCAATCGCAAAGTCGTCGTGACCTTCAACAACAAACCCGCTGAAGACGGTGCGTGGAACACGCGTATAGAAGCGATCTCGAGTGGTGCGTACAGCCAGTTACGTTACGAGCGCTGGGTGAAGGAACGACGCCAGAAGGTCGACGAGCTTTCCGGCGGACGCATCGGCTACATCCACATTCAAGCGATGAACCCGCCGTCTCTCCGCAAGTTTGAAAAAGAGATTCGCGAGTTTCGCAACAAGGAAGCGATGGTGATCGATCAACGTTGGAACGGCGGCGGCAACATCGAACAGGAGTTGCTCGCGATTCTGGTCCAGCGGCAGTATCAGGTCTGGCAGCCGCGTGGCACTGAAGCGACGAGCCGTCCGTTTGCCGGGTTCTTTGGGCCAAAGGTCGTTTTGCAAAACTGGCGCTCGGCGTCGAATGC
>DASTOZ010000429.1:0-3950 GCA_035762365.1 Pyrinomonadaceae bacterium
CCACCATGCCGTGCTGCGCGCGAACGACGGAGCGTCCGGCTGATGCGCGCGCGCGCGGCGCAAAAAGATCCGTGTCCCCGAGGTGGCTGCACAAGAGCACGCCACAGATACAAACACAGATGACACGGATCGTGGAAGGAAATTGTCTCAGTTCATAAACTCCTGCAAGTCTTTGACAAATCGCTCGGGACGTTCCCAGTGCATTCCATGTCCCGTGTCTTCATAGACCTTCAAGCGTGCAATTGGCAAGGCCGCAAGGAGTGCGTCCTGTTCAGAACGCGGAAAAATCGTTTCTTTGTCGCCCCAGAGAATCAGCGTCGGCGCCTTGATCTTCGCCAGGTCGGCATTCGCTTTCGGCGACATCATCTCGGTCATAACTTCACGCCAAACAT
Source organism: Pyrinomonadaceae bacterium (assembly GCA_035762365.1). Taxonomy (GTDB): domain Bacteria; phylum Acidobacteriota; class Blastocatellia; order Pyrinomonadales; family Pyrinomonadaceae; genus PSRF01. Next base: position 393 of record DASTOZ010000429.1, read on the forward strand.
GCGCCGGAAGACGCATAGTCTCGCGCAGGACGCCTTTGAAGAACTCGTCCGATGGCGGATGAAAGATCGTGCTCGTTTGAAACTCGCGCACGAACTTTTCCGGCACCGGATCTTTCAGCGCGTTGACTTCACGCTGAAGATCCGCGACGACGTTGTTACGAATGGTAGTCGCCGAGCCGGAGAGCACCAAGCGCTTTACGCGTTCCGGCGCGGCGACTGCGACGTGCTGCGCCACAAAACTTCCCATCGAGTGGCCCACAATCGTCGCCTTATCAATCTCCATAACGTCCATGAACGCCACGACGTCCGCGGCGAAGTTCTGCAAAGCGTAAGCGCCCGAGTCAGTGCCCACCGGCCGGTCTGACTCGCCATGTCCCCTCTGGTCCAGGACGTACACTCGATACTTGCGATCGAATAACGGCAGCACCGCGCTGTATGAAAAAGATGAATCGGTGTAGCCGTGTAACAGAATGATCGGTTCGCCTCGAACATCGCCCTGGACGCCATAACGCAAACGAACGCCGGTTTTTAGCGACACATTGGAATAGCGCACGTCCGACGCAGGCACGGAAGCGGCCGCGGTGGTCGGTTGCAGACCGATAAGACTCTCGACCGTCACCTTCGTGTCAGCATCTTTCCACGCGACTTCAAACTCGTTTTGGACCATCTGCGCCGAAGAGGTCTTGCCCTGCTTGCGCAAACTCTCAGCCAGTCCAAACAACGCGCGGCCATTGCGCGGATGCTTCGCAATCTCAGCACGGAACACGCTCTCGGCCATGGCATAGTTGCCGCTGGCCAGCAGCGCGCCGCCGAGGAACTCGCGGACGGGGAGATCCCAGTCAGAGGGTTCGTTGTAACCCGTCGCATCCTCGGCGGCGACGGCCTTCGTGAGCAGGTTAAAGGCCGCTTCCTTGTCTCCACGCGCGTACGCAATCTTTCCGGCCAGTGTCACGTCGGCGACTTTCAAGATGTTCACGGCGCCGCTGTTTCCCAACGGTGCGTCCGCGGGAACCGTCTTGATCAGCGCCTGCAAAGCCGCTAACTCAGCATCGGCTTTCGCAACCTGGTTTGTCGCCGCGTAGGCACTGCCACGCGCGAAATGCCAGAACCCGGTCGTGATCTTCAACTCCGGTTCGGGCTGTGGTTCTTTAAGAGCCTCGTCCCAACGCGCAAAGCGCACGATCGAAACCTTCGGATACGGCACGAACATCTCCAGCATCGGCATTGCTTTGACATGCGGTTTGATATTGGCTTCGAGTTCGCGCGCCGCTTTGATCGAGTCGGCCCAACGTCCCTTCATGGCGCTTGCGGCTGCCAGGAAGTGGATGTTGTGGTTGTAGTACATCATCGTGTAGAGACCCTGAGCTCCGCTCTTTGTGATGTACTCACGATCGGCAGCAATGGCGTCGACGTTCACCTGTGCTGCTTCCTTGTAATCGCCGGTGCGAACGTAGATGTGCGAGGGCATGTGGACCAGGTGGCCCGCCTTCGGCGCGATTTTGCCGAGACGATCGGCGCTCGGCAGCGCGCGCTCTGCGTTGTTCGACGCTTCCACGGCGTGAATGTAGTAGTGGTTAGCTCCCGTGTGGTTCGGGTTGCGACGGAGCACGCCTTCGAGTACGGAAACGATCTCGAGCGTCTCCGGCGCAGGCTTCCCATCGTGCGACCAGAGTTTCCACGGTCGCAGGTTCATCATGCTTTCGGCGTATAGCGTCGCAGCGTCGAGATCGTCCGGATAACGCTTCGCGAGCTCGCCCATCGCGGTCTTGTAAGCTTCGGCGAGCTTCGTCTGGTCCGCGTTCACATCTGACGAGTAACGTTTCGACAGCGCGTCGATGTAGGCGCGCTCGTGCTCCGACGCTTTGGGCGCGAGCTCGATTGCTTTTTGTAAGTTGGTGTAGGCCTGCACTAGTGCCGGGCCGTCAGCCTGCACGTTGTAGTTCGAACCGAGTGCAAGCGATGTGCCCCAGTAGGCCATCGCGAGTTGTGGATCGAGTTTAGCCGCCTGCTGAAACGAGCGGATGGCTTCCGCGTGATTGAAACCGTACAGATAGGCGAGTCCCTGGTTGAAAAACTTTTGCGCCTCCGCGTTGCTGGTCGAAACAGGATGATTGATGTCACCCAGTCCCGGTGTTAACGCAACCGGCACGGCTTCCTTCGCAGGTGCATGTCCGTGCTGCGCGTAGGCCGTAACCGGTAAGAGCAGCAGAATCGCAAGAAACAGATGCTTCATTCGTGTTCTCCTTGCCGGCGACTGCGCCGGCATTTGACTGTAAACAGCCCCCTCAAAACCTAACGCGAAAAAGCAGGCCTGAACGGTCCATTCTTGCTGCTGTTTTCGAGTGTTTATTCGGAGCTTCCGTACTTCATGTGAGCAACCTTCGCTTTACCCTTGCCGTAAATGGTGACAACAAACAGATCGTCAAACTTTTTCTCATCAATCGCCGGGGAAACGTCGCCGCCGAGCATCTTGATCACGTCCGGTATCGAGTTGCTGTGTCCCACTACAAGCACACTCTCGCCGCCGCGTTCCAGGATCTTGTTCGTCACTTCCGTGGTTGACTGTTCGGAGATCATGCGCGGGTTGGAAGGGTTCAAACTCAAACTGATCGACGTCACGGCGACGTTTGCCTGTTTCGCGAGCGGCTCCGCGGTTTGTTTCGTGCGCAGGAACTGAGACGTGATGATCGCTTTGATGTTTGCGTTACTCAGGATGCGGGCAAGTTCCTGCGAACGCAGCGCGCCCTTTTCGGTCAGCGGCGGGTCCTGGCGTGGCTCGTCAGCGCGCTCGGCGTGGCGAACGAGGTAAACAGTGATCGGTTTGAACTGTTCCTGGGGAGCAATCAGAAACACCGTTGCTAAGACGAATAGGGCGATGAACTTCACGCAGTTGCTCCTTCAATTCCGTTTTGTTGTGGTCTTTAGTCGAACTCGATTCGGTGCGTTGACTGGTCCGCGCCGACTCTTCCGGCCTCGATCTCGGCGCGGTAGTAGTTCTCGCCCTTGATTGGACCGCCGGCGATCCGGCGCAGCATCGCGATCTGACCGACATGCGTTAGCGCGTCGGCGATTGGACCTTGAAACAGTTTCTCGACCGGTGAATCGAGCGGTTGGTCGGAAGCGAGATACGAATCGAATGCTTCCAGCGCTGCGAAGAAACGCGCAGTCTCATCTTCCCACGCCAAGGGCGTCGAGTTTTTCCACGTCTGTTTTCCCGCAGCGATGGAGAGGGCCCAATCGAGCAGGTCGCCGATATGGGCCAGGATCTCACCGGGCGTGCGCGCGTCAGCCGCGACGCGAAAGTCTTTGAAGTCAGGCGGCGCGTTGCTTACGGCTTTGCCGCCGCGATAAGCGAGCGTTGCAACGGTGTGTCTCAGGAGTTCGCGTTTGTGGCTCATATTGCCTTCCGCATCGGAACGAATTGGATTTTTACACCATCAGTGAGTTCGAGATCAAAATCTCCGGTGGGCAGATAACCGTTGGCTTCGTAGAACTTGATCCCGGGAAGCGTCGCCATCAACTCGAGCGCGCCGAAGCCGTGCGCCTTCGCTTCACTTT
>DASTOZ010000430.1:0-2117 GCA_035762365.1 Pyrinomonadaceae bacterium
GCATTAGCGCGACTTAGTCAGGAGCATGACAGAAGCTAATCAAATCTCCCGCTATTTTGAGACGACTCGACAACGGAGGGAGAGATGATGAACACAAAAGGATTGCTGAAGCCGGCTTTGTTACTTTTAACCGTCGCCATAACTCTTGTGATTATGGATCGACGCAGCGACGCGAGATGGGTACCCGAGACTACAGATGCCAACTCAGCGCGGATGCTCGATGAGGGGAAGCAGACTTTCCGCTTCGATACTTTCGGCGACGAGGCTTTTTGGAGTGATTCATTGCAACTCCATCGCGCCATTGCCGGTGCGAACCAGGGTGGGGTTGGACCAGGCGTCAGTCCGAAGACGGCGCTTGCCGTCGGGTTGAAAGTCGACGCCGACGCGCTGCCTGGCTCGTTGGTCACGCAGTTGAAGCAGGGCCGCGTGAATCTTGACGATCCGGCCACGACACTCGCGCTACTCAAGCTCGGTGCAGTCGTCGGCGTTAAAGGCACTTTCAACAACGCGGGAAGTTTACAAGCTGTCGGAATCACCTGCGCGCTTTGTCACTCGACTGTCGACGACTCGTTCGCGCCGGGTATCGGGCGGCGTCTTGATGGTTGGGCCAATCGCGATCTCAACGTCGGTGCAATCGCCGCGTTAAGTCCGAATCTACAGCCGGTTGCAAACCTGCTTGGCGTGGATCAAGCGACTGTGCGGGCCGTGTTGCAGAGTTGGGGGCCCGGCAAGTTTGACGCGGAACTGTTTCTCGACGGCAAAGCTTTTCGTCCGGACGGGAAGTCGGCGGCGACGTTGATTCCGCCGGCGTTTGGACTCACCGGAGTCAATCTCCATACGTGGACCGGCTGGGGGTCCGTGACGCACTGGAACGCGTTCGTTGCGAACCTCGAGATGCACGGACAGGGGACGTTCTACGATCCGCGTCTAAATGATGCAGACAAGTTTCCGATCGCTGCGCGTGCCGGTTTTGGTAACGTGCGCAGCAATCCGGATCTGATCACCGCCAAACTGCCTGCACTTCATTTCTATCAACTCGCGATACCGGCGCCTGCTGCGCCTGCTGGAAGTTTCGATGGTGCGGCGGCCGCGCGTGGTGAGGCTGTATTCAATGGACCAGCGAAGTGTTCGACGTGTCATGTGCCGCCGATCTTTACCGAGCCTGGTTGGAACATGCACACGCCGCAGGAGATTGGCATCGACGACTTTCAGGCAAAGCGATCGCCTGACGAGCGTTACCGAACGTCGCCTTTGAAGGGTCTGTGGACGCACCAGAAAGGTGGCTTTTATCACGATGGACGGTTCGCAACGTTCCGCGACGTGATCGAACACTACAACACGTTCCTGGGCACAAACTTGACGGAGCAGCAGAAAGCGGATCTCGTCGAGTATTTGAAGTCGCTGTGATTGTTTGAATCTTTGGAGAAAACAAATGGGACTCAGACTAATTCCTTTCAGCCACACGAACACCGTGCAACAAACAGTCGAGCGCGTCGCCGAAGCGCGACTACCAACTGAGACTGGAGAGTTTCGTATCATCGGCTACCGCTCGCTGACCTCCACGGAAGAGTTCGTCGCGCTCGTCAAAGGCGAACTGAGCCCCAACAGACCGACGCTCGTTCGTATTCACTCGCAATGCATGACGGGTGACGTATTCGGTTCGCTGAAGTGCGACTGCGGACGGCAACTCGACGCCGCCATGAAGCTGATCGAGCAGAACGGTCACGGCGTCATCGTCTACCAGCAACAAGAAGGGCGCGGCATCGGCATCGTCAACAAGATCCGCGCCTACGCCTTGCAGGACGAAGGCGCCGACACGATCGAAGCGAACGAGCAGCTCGGCTTCGCCGGCGACATGCGCAGTTACGAACAGTGCGCGGAGATCCTGCTCGATCTCGGCTTGCGGGCGGTGCGCGTGATGTCCGACAACCCCGCGAAGATCCGCGCGATCCGCCACGCCGGTCTCCACGTCATCGAGCGCGTCCCGCTCGCCGTCGAACCACACGCCTTCTTCGCCGGTTACCTAAAAACCAAGAAGGAAAAGATGGGCCACCTCGTGAGCGTAGCATGACGGTTATTGATCGCGCGGATGTATGTCGCTAATATCTCCGACATGA
>DASTOZ010000431.1:0-5359 GCA_035762365.1 Pyrinomonadaceae bacterium
TCAAACCCAACGCCCATGGATAAAGGGTCGATTTCATCTCGAGCACGCAACGACCTTGCGGGACTTAGGCGTCGCTGAGGCAAACGAAAAGTGTTATCGCGAGTCTCTCAAACACTATCGTCTAGCCCTCCAAGAATTCGAAAAATTGGGTAACTTACGTTATGCAGCAATTGTTGAAAACAACCTTGGTTACTTGCTGCTGACGCTGCGAAGATTTGAGGAGTCGCAATCACATCTTAATCGTGCTCGTGATCTGTTCGGTAAGTTCGGCGATCAAGTTAAAAGAGCTCAAGTCAACGAGACGATTGCTCAACTCTACATAGCAAGAGGAGAATACGAGCAAGCCGAACCTTCCATTCAATCTGCAGTGAACATCTTGGAGGAGCGCGGGGAGGATGCGTTGTTGGCGGAGGCGTTGATGACGCAGGGGTTGGTTTTGTGCCGACTCGATCATCGGCACGAGGCCAAGCCGATTATTGAGCGCGCGCGGCGCGTGGCGGAGCGCTGCGGAGACCGCGAGAGTGCCGGACGGGCGCTGCTCATACTCATCGAGGAGATGTGCGATCAGCTGCCCGACGACGAAAGAAGAGAGATCGGCGCGCAGGCGAATCAGCTACTCGCAAACTCGCAGCAACAGGCAACAAGAGAGCGCCTCAAGAAGTGCCTTGAACAAATCGCCGAAGCCCACACCCGCCACGTCGCCCAACGCGAACAGGAGATTCACGCCCAGAAAATGGCCGCCCTCGGCGAACTCTCCTTCGGCGTCGCCCATAACGTAAACAACACCCTCACCGGCATACTCGGTCGCGCCCAACTCATCCTTCGCAACAGCAACGACCCCGGTAAAGTCGAAGCGGGTCTCGAACTGATCATTAAGAGCGCTGAAGACGGCGCCCACATCATCCGCCGCATCCAGGACTTCGCTCGCCAACGCCCGAGCCGAGAGTTCGAGACGATCTCCGTCGCCGAGCTGCTGAAAGACGCCTGCGAGATGACCCGCCCACGCTGGGAGTCACGCTCGGAATTCGCCCCGATCCGTTTCGCGCTTCACGCCGACTGCCAGGCTTTCGTCAAGGGCGACCCGGTCGAACTACGCGAAGTGCTCGTAAACATGATCTACAACGCCGTCGACGCGATGCCGTCCGGCGGCGAAGTACGCGTCGCGACACAAGAAACGCGCGACCGCGTCGTGCTCTGCATCACCGACACCGGCACCGGCATGACGTCCGAAGTCAAACAGCGATTGTTCGATCCGTTCTTCACGACGAAAGGCAAGGCTGGTACGGGCATGGGCCTCGCGGTCAGTTTCGGTATCATTCGCCGTCACGAAGGCTCGATCGAAGTGGAGAGCGAACCCGGCCGCGGCACCACGTTCAAGATCTCGCTGCCGAAGGTCAGCCCGACCGTTACCAACGAAGGACGGCACCTGCTCACCGCCGGCATTTCAACCAGCGACGACAGAATGCGCGTACTCGTCGTCGACGACGAAACTCACGTGCGCGAAGTCTTAATCGAGGCGCTGGAGGCCGAGGGTTGCGAAGTGATTTCGGCGCCTAGCGGCGAAGTGGCGCTGGCGCTGTTCGATCAGTACGAAGGTAAGTTCGACGCGGTGTTCACGGACATCGGCATGCCGGAAATGAGCGGATGGGAGCTGGTGACAGAGATTCGCGAACGTTCGAAGACGATTCCGTTGGCTATCGTGAGTGGTTGGGCCGACGCGATCAGCGTTCAGACCCGCAATGCAGTCAACGCCGATTGGGTCATCGCGAAGCCCTTCGATATCAACAAGATCTCCAACATCGCCCAGGAAATCGCGCAACGCAAAACAGCAGCGGTGGTTTGAAAACCACGAAGGACTCTAAGCGCTGACGCTCAAGTCGTGGCGCTCGAGTTTCAGATAGAGCCCGCGACGCGTGAGGCCGAGTTCACGAGCGGCCCGCGAGATGTTCCCACCATGACGTCGCAGAGCATCGGCAATCATCCTGCGTTCGACTTCCGCCAGTGCCTCTGCCAACGTGCCCGTACTTTGCAGATTCGATGACGACGGCATCGTCGCGATCGATGCCGCTGAAGGCGCGGTCGGCGACGACGTACGTTTCAACTCAGGCGAAAGCTGCTCAGGCGTGATGACTGCTCCATCTTCGGCACGCGCAACCGTGCGCTGAATCTCGTTGCACAGTTGCCGCACGTTGCCCGGCCAGTCGCTCACCATCAACAGATCCACAGCTTGCGGCGTGATCTGTATGTCTTTGCGACCAAACTTTGCGGAGTAATGATTGACGTAGTAGTTGACGATCGTCGGTATCTCCGAACGTCGTTCGCGCAACGGCGGCACTCGCAACCGAATCACGTTCAGGCGGTAATAAAGATCTTCGCGGAAACGACCCTGCGCCACCATGTCTTCAAGGTCCGTGTTTGTCGCCGCGATGATGCGCACGTCGACCTTGCTCGGTCGTTGCTCACCGAGCGGCTGGATCTCGCCTTCCTGAAGAAAGCGCAGCAGCTTCGGCTGCACGTCGAGCGGAAGGTCGCCAACTTCATCGAGGAACAACGTCCCGCCAGCCGCGGTGCGAATCACACCCTGCGAATCTGAAACGGCGCCAGTAAACGCGCCACGCCGGTAACCAAACAGATATCCTTCCGACAACTCCTTCGGCACCGCCGTGCAGTTGAACGGCACAAACACTTTCGCCCGCCGCGACGAGATCGCGTGAATCGCACGCGCCACCAACTCTTTGCCGGTTCCAGATTCGCCCGTCACCAGCACCGTCACATCCGATGAACGAATCTTGTGGACCTCTTCCACCAACTGCGTCATCGCCGGACTCGAATGAATAAACCCGGGCATCAAACTCGTACCCGCCAACTCATCAGCATTCTCGTGTCCGCCACTCTTGTTCGCGCCCGCTCGCAACGCACACACATCCATCCCGAGCTCCACGACGCGCAGCAGCGGTTCCAACGCGATCCCCTGCGGCAACGTCGAACGATTGCGCGGCGCGAGATACATCAGAGCCGGCGGAGCATTCGACGACTTCAGCGCGATCAGCTCGACGTCGTTCTTTCGCGAATACTTTTGCCGATCCGCTTCGTCCTGGAGCTGATCGAGATCGACGGCGATCTTCACGCTGTCGGCCGGCGTGCAACCCATCGCCACGACAACGCGCGGCTCTTGATGTTCGCCACGCTCGGTGATGATCACTCGTTGCGCGCCCGTCTCCTGACGCATAACTGCCGCAAGCTCGCGTAACAAAAGCTCACGAGACGCAACAGCTTCCGCCAAACGCAACGTCAACAGTTGCGTCAGCGCCGACTGCTCGTGCGCTCGCTCCGGCGTCGCTCGGGCGAGATCTTTCAACTCTTCTTCAGCACGCGTGAGGTCAATCTTCGCGCCAAGCTCTCGGAAGGTGTTCAATGCGCGACTGAGATGTTCACCCGCACGTTCCGGCAGAATCTTTGTATAAGCGCGACCCAACTCGAGATGGGCACGAGCCGCACGATACCGATCGCCGAGCATGTCGAAGATCGAAACGCTGCTGCCGAAGTGTTGCGCGGCGGCGCCGGCATCGCCTTGCGCCATGTTCAGCATTCCGTTCAGACGGTGAGACTCTCCAGTGAAACCGAGATCGGTAGCGGAGTCAGTGGTGGCCTCGCTAACTCGCTGCAATTCCGCAGCGCACTCGTCAAACTCGCGCGTTTGAAGATGCGCCTCAGCCGCGATCAGCCACGATTCACAAATGGCCTGACGGTCGCCGATCTGCTCGGCAAGCGCGAGTGCGTCTTTCGCTTTCATCAACGCAGTCGCGGGATCGTCGAGCGCGAGACAGCAGCGTCCGAGCGTTCTCAACGCCTGACCGGCGTACCACTTGTTTCCATTTTCAGTCGCCAGCGCGACGGCCTGCGTCAGATACTCTTTAGCCGTATCCAGCTCGCCGCGCAGCATGTGCAACTCACCGAGCGAATCGAGAATCATCGGCACTTTCGCGCCGCGCTCGTCGACCTCTTTCGCCAACGAAAGTGCGCGATCCAATGCCTCCTGCGCGCGGTCCCATTGGCCGATCAGGATGAGATTGATGCCGAGATTGTTGTAACCATCGGCGGCGTTTGTTTTGTGGTCGGTCCGCTCGTAGTAGGTGATCGCCTTCTTGAGGTAGTCGATGCCTTCCTGCGGACGTTTCAGGAACCAACAAGCGCCTGCCATGTTCGCGTAGAGGCGGCCGAGCAAATGCGCAGCCGGACGATCGCCGACCAGCTTCAGCGCTTGTTCGAAGTTTTCGAGACCTGATTCGTAGTTGCCTTCGTAAACTTCTGACAGTCCCATGCCGAAGTACGAGTCGGCAAGCCCACGCCATTCGCCGCTCTGGCGAAAACTTTCGAGCGCGCGCTGCGCAAAATCGCGCGCGATCGGATACTCACTGATGCTGCGATAGGTTCGCGATAGTGCGCCGTAAATCGGTCCAAGGTTTACGGCGCCACTCTCCGCATACTCGCGCAAGGTCGCCTGCAACATCGCGATCGCCTTCGGATGATCGCCGTTGTAGTTGTAACCAAGTCCGATCTGAACACGAAGATAGCTGACCGTTTGCGGGTCGAGCTTCGCGCGCGATTCCGGCGACTCGTACATCGAGACGGCGGCAAGCGAATCACGATAGTGGCCCTGCTGTTCGAGCGCAGTTGAAAGCGCGCAACGCGCCAGCGCCAGCACGGAAGGAAAGTTTCGTGCGTTGGAGATCAGCGTTGCGAGACGCTGTTTGGCTTCAGTGGAGAGGCCCTGGTCCAGCAGTGAGCGAATTTCGTCGAGCTCACGGAGCAGCGACTCATTTGAGGGCTTGGGGCGGGATCGAATTCTCACACGTGCATCGGCGAGATCGACCACACCTCTCTCGTTAGGGGGCTGTTGATGATCACGGCCTGGGGGCCCGTGACCCACACGTTTATCCATTTAGTACCTATAAAAGATCAATCAAGCCGACTTTTCAACGCGTTTTGTTTGATGGGAGGGAACCGTTTCAAATCTGCTTTTTGACTACGGTAGCCGCAAACGTGTTATCGGTGGTGAATTTAACACATGCAACGACAAGCGTACAGGTGTTCGTGGGAGTTTTGAGATAAATGTCAGTAAACTTTTCAAAACGGGTAGTTTAGCGGCAACGGGCGGTTCGGCCACTCGCCTTGACACCCCAAAACTCGGTGGCTATTATTCCCGTTTCCGTTTGCAACACGGAACTTCGCCTAGAGTTATGTTTGAGTCGCTCTCGGATAAATTAAAGCGCACTTTAAAGAATCTCCGAGGCGAAGGCGTGTTGACAAAGGAGCACGTCGACGCCGCGCTGAGAGAGATCCGGCTCGCGCTGCTGGA
>DASTOZ010000432.1:0-3609 GCA_035762365.1 Pyrinomonadaceae bacterium
ACCTGATATGTATATCCGTCAGCAATCAACTCACGGATTCGCGCCACCGACTCGTCGTATTCGTGTTTCGAAACTACGGGTGACCACGGATTCGAAGCAACCTCGGAATCGATCGCTACCGGCTTTGATTGCTCTGAATAGACCGCTGCGTACGCCAGGGGAAAGCCATTTGAGCTGTGCACAGTCAACGCCGAATCGAACGCCGGCGCCGCTTCATAACTGAGCATCACCATCACATACTTGCCCGCGCGCGCCCGCGCTTCAGCGAACGCTAAGACGTGCGTTACTTCACGAAAGTCAGCCGCCGTGACCGTCTCGATCGGCTCTCCAAAGTGCTCTGAACTGAAAATCGCTGTCATCAGAAATCTTTATGAAAAGAATAATAATATTTAGCTAGCATTATTCCTGAACGTCGATATAATCCGTCCGAAATTTTGCAGTTTCAACCCTTACTTCAAAAAACCAAACTGAGTGGAGGATGGCCTGGGCGTCACCGGGGCCAATCTCAGTACGAGAGGATGAAATGAGAAAACCAATTCTGGCGTTCTTGCTCTTGACGGTCTGTCTTGCCACGGTCGCGCTGGGACAGGGCACCACTTCGCGTGTGACTGGCACCGTCGTCGACGAAAAAGGTTCGGTGGTCCCGGGTGCTGTCGTGACGCTCACCAACGAAGCTACTCAAAGCACGCTCACAACAGAGACCGCGAGCGGCGGCACTTACGTGTTCGACTCGATACAAGTAGGGAAGTATACGGTGTCCGTCGAGAAGCAGGGCTTCAAGAAAGCTGTCTCCGTCGGCAACACCGCGAACATCAATCAACCGCTGACCGTCGATTTCACGCTCGAAGTCGGGGGGTTGTCTGAGACAGTGCAGGTCGTCAGCACCGCTGAAGCGGTCCAGACCAGCAGCTCCGGCAATTTCGGCAACACCGTCGAGCAACGCACGCTGGTGACGTTGCCCATCGTCGGCAACCGCGGGCGCAATCCTCTCGAGTTCATCAACTTTCAGCCCGGCGTCGTGACAGGTGCGAACACCGGCGGCGGCATTCACGTCCACGGCTCGCGCGATCGCGCGTTCAATTTCACGCTGGACGGCATCGACATCAACGAGACGAGCGCGGGCGGATCGAACTTTACTCCGATCCGCACCAACCCCGATTCGCTTCAGGAGTTTCAGGTCGTCACCGGTAACTTCACGGCGGACCTCGGACGCAGCAGCGGCGCGCAAGTCACGCTGGTTACGAAGTCGGGTTCAAACGACTTTCACGGATCGTTGTTCGAGTTCCATCAAACGCCGCGCTTCCACGCGAATGAATACAACAACATCATCAACAAGGCGCAACGCCCACAGTTCGTGCAGCACATTTTCGGCGGCTCGATTGGCGGCCCGGTTTACCTGCCGTGGTTTGGCGAAGGTGGTCCGACGCACTATAGCGGCAAGAACAAGACGTTCTTCTTTACCAACCTTCAGCTTCTGCGCACCAGCCAGAGCTTCTTCGTGAACCGCACGGTTTACACGGCGCAGGCGCGCGCGGGCATCTATCGTTACGTCGTGAACGGTGTCAATCGCAACGCGACACAGGCGAGTCCGTCAGTTGACGCGAATGGCAACCCGCTTCCGGGTTTGACGATCGGTTCCTACAACGTGTTGGCGAACTCGGGTGGTCTCGGATTGGACCCGACGACTAGTTTTCTCATCGGCGTCACTCCGTTGCCAAAGAACTTCAACGTCGGCGACGGTCTGAACGTCGGCGGCTTCGGGTTTGTCGCGCCGCAGACGGAACGCCAGTACGACTTCACCACCAAAATCGATCACAATTTCAACGACCGTCATTCGATGTACGTCCGCTGGGCGCACGGCGCGCAGAACACACTGGGCGACAACGCCAACGGTGGTCTACAGAAGTTTCCGGGCATTCCGAACTTTGTCGACACTTATCGCCTGCCGCGTAACCTGGCAGTCAATTATCGCTGGACCATGTCGCCGGCGGTCGTGAATGAATTCGTCGCTGGCTTCAACCGCTTTACTTTCAGCTTCAACAACCCGGACCCGCGCGAGAACCCGCCGGTCATTCTCAACGTGCCAAACGATCCGCTGAACCTGGAAGAGCCGATCAACAACCTGCGCACGATCACTACGTGGCAGTTTGTCGACAACCTTTCCTGGATTCACAACACGCACGCGTTCAAGTTCGGCACCAACCTGCGTTTCCAGAAGCACGTAGACGATCGCAGCTCGGTCGCAGGCGTGTTGACGCGCGAACGCATCTTCCTGAGCACCGGCATCAATCCCGTCCCGGCATCGTTCAGAACACAGGCCGGCGCCAACACGTTGGTTCCCGGCATCAACGCCGCGGACCGTACCCGTCTCGACAGCGTGATCAACGATCTGCTCGGACGCGTCGGCACGATCAACCAGGCGTTCGTCGCGATCGACGACAACCATTTTGGTCCGGGACGCACGCGCTTCAACTACGCAGCTCAGTATCCCGAATATGATTTCTTTGCCCAGGACACGTGGAAGTTGCGACGCAATCTCACTGTCGATTACGGCATCCGCTGGGAGATGAGACTCTCGCCGCGTTCACCAAACAACATCGTCCTGCGTCCGGAGCAGCGGCTCGCGGTCGATGAACCACCGACCAACGCCTTCAAGTTCGGCGAAGGGAAGTTGTACGATGATGCGCTTTACCTGTTTGGTCCAACAGTTGGTTTGGCGTGGGATCCGAAGGGTGACGGCAAGAGCTCGATTCGCGCGAACTACCGGCTTTCCTACGATCGCACCAACACGTTCCTCTTTTCATCGTTTATCTTTCAAAGCGCTCCCGGCCTGACCCGCGCGGTGACCAACAACACGTTCGGACAGAACGGTGGTCTACTGCGTCAAGGCGTGCCAACGCTCAACTCCAACGACGTTACGCCGCTCCAGTTTCGACAACCTCCTGCGTTCTCGACCAACTCGCTGAACGTCGTCGATCCGGAGCTCAGCAATCCGAAATCGCACCAGTTCTCGGTCAGCTATCAACGCGAGATCGGGTGGAAGAACGTGCTCGAAGTGAACTACATCGGACGCATCGGGCGCGATCTCTACAGCGGCTACGACGTCAATCAGGCGGACATTCGCGACAACGGGTTCCTCGCGGACTTCGAGCAGTTGCGCACGACTGGAAACAGCCCGCGCATCAACCAACTGCTCGCGGGCCACTCGGGTCTGACGCTCGTGAACGGGGTTCGCGAAACTGGTTCGCAGTTCCTGCTGCGCCAATCACTCGCGGGACCAGTCAGACTCGCTAACGGAACGACGACGACCAATCTCGTCGCCGCGGGCGCGGTGGCCCAGGCTGCGTTCATCATCGCGCAGAGCACACAGGGAGCGTTTGCGGCCCAGCCCGGCGTGATGACGCTGATCGCAAACGGCTTCACTCCGTTTTATTTCCAACCGTACCCGCAGTTCACGGGCGCCGTGAACGTGATCGACAACCACGATCGGTCACGCTATAACGCGCTCGAGATTCAGGTGAGCCGTCGCGCTTCGAAAGGACTCGCGTTCCAGGCCAGCTACACGCTGGCGAAGTCGGAAGACACTCGCTCCTTCGACCCGGCGTTCAC
>DASTOZ010000433.1:0-10237 GCA_035762365.1 Pyrinomonadaceae bacterium
GTTTCGTTTGAAGAACTTCATTCAGCCGGAACAGTTCCCGTACAAGTCGGCGCTTGGTTGGGAATACGACAGTGGCAACTACGCGGGCGCGCTGAAACTTGCGATGGAGAAGGTGGGCTATGCGGATCTGCGCAAGGAACAGGCGGAGAAACGCGCGCGCGGTGAGTTGATGGGTATCGGCATCAGCAGTTTCACCGAGATCGTCGGTGCTGGTCCATCGAAGCATTTCGACATTCTCGGCTTGAAGATGTTCGACAGCGCGGAAATTCGTGTGCATCCGACCGGCAAAGTGCTCGCGCGGTTTGGTACGAAATCGCAAGGTCAGGGACACGAGACGACCTACGCGCAGATCGTCGCGGAAGAGCTTGGTTTTCCGGTGGACAGCGTACTCGTCGAAGAGGGCGACACTGATACGGCGCCTTACGGACTCGGAACATACGCGAGCCGCAGCACGCCGGTGGCCGGCGCCGCTTGTGCGATGGCTTGCCGCAAGATCAAAGACAAGGCGCGAAAGATCGCAGCGTATTTGCTCGAGGCGCATGAGGACGATCTCGATTGGGAACCCGGCAAGTTCTTCGTCAAAGGTTCGCCCGATCGCGCGAAGACGATCCAGGAGATCTCGCTCGCAGCGTACACGAACCATCCGCCGGGAATGGAAGCCGGACTCGAAGCGGTCAACTATTACGATCCGCCAAACCTGACGTATCCGTTTGGCAGTTACATCTGTGTCGTCGATATCGATCGCGGAACCGGCGAAGTCAAAGTGCGACGATTTGTGGCCATTGATGATTGCGGCAACATCATTAATCCGATGATCGTCGAGGGGCAGATCCACGGCGGTTTGACCATGGGACTTGGACCAGCGCTGTACGAAGAGATTCAGTACGACGAGAGCGGTAATATCCTGCAAGGCAGTTTTATGAACTACCTGCTGCCGACGGCAGTCGAAACGCCGAACTGGGAGACGGGCAACACGGTCACGCCGTCGCCGCATCATCCGCTCGGTGCGAAGGGTGTTGGCGAGTCGGCGACGGTTGGCGCACCGGCGGCGATCGTCAATGCCGTGGTCGACGCGCTGTGGCATCTTGGCGTGCGGCATATCGACATTCCGATCACGTCGGCGAAGGTGTGGAAACTTTTGCGCGATGCGGGTGTGGAAGGGTGATCGTTGCGAGAAGCCAAAGGAAAAGAGGATTTTTGATTTCCGGATTCCTTTTTACATGTGTCTCCCGCTTGCGAGAGGCCAAGGAAAAAGAGGGAAAAGAGTGACGCCGTGAGTGATGTGTTCGAAGAGTCGTTGGAGTTGCGAGCGCGGGACGAGCCGTTCGTTCTCGCGACGGTGGTTGCTTACAAGAGCCCACAGTCGGCGAAGCCGGGCTCGCGCGCGATCATCAAGTCTGACGGAACGATCAGCGGCTGGGTCGGCGGAGGTTGCGTGCAGCCGATCGTACTGCGTGAAGCACAGCAAGCGCTGAAGACGGGTCAACCAAAGCTGATCAGTATCAGTCCTGACGCGGCGCATGCGGATGATTGGCAGGGTGTCGAGTCGTATCGGATGACTTGCGAAGGTGGCGGTTCGCTGGAGATCTATCTGGAGCCTGTAGTGCCCAAACCGGAACTGTTGGTCGTCGGCGATTCGCCTGTGGCCCAAACCGTTTCACAACTCGGTGAGATGCTCAACTTCAAAGTCATCACCAATCCGCGTCAGATCAAAGAGACCAGTTACGTTGTCGTCGCGACGATGGGTAATGGTGATGAAGAAGGTCTGTTGTCGGTGCTTGGTTCCAGGCCCAGGTATTTGGGTCTCGTCGCAAGCGAAAAGAAGTCGAGGGCGCTTTTCGATTATGCGCGCGAGAAGGGGTACACGGATGAACAGATCAACGCGGTGAAAAGTCCAGCCGGACTCGCGCTCGGCGGCGAGACGATGCAGGAAATCGCGTTGAGCGTGATGGCCGAGATCGTTCAGCTACATCGCGCGAGTTCAACGCAGGTCTCAACCGCGAACGCATGGCCGATCGCCGCGGAAGCGATTGATCCGATTTGCGGCATGAGCGTCGTCACGGCAAACGCGAAATACACCTCCGAATTTGAAGGCCGCACGATCTACTTCTGCTGTTTGCGCTGCAAGGAAACGTTCGATCGATCATGAGGAAGTTCGTCTCCGGATTGATTCTCGGCGCCGGGGCTTCCCAACGGTTCGGCGAACCCAAACAACTTCTGCCGCTAGGTCATACGACGTTGCTCGGTTGGGTCGTTTCGCAGGCCCAGCGGGCAGACCGGCTTGACGAAACGATCGTCGTGCTCGGACGTTCCGCCGATGAGATTCGCGAACGAGTCGACTTCGGCAAGGCGCGCGTCGTCGAGAACCCTGTTTTTAAAGAAGGTTGTGCCTCGTCATATCGAGCGGGTCTCGCTGCGCTTAATCCCCAATCCGACGCGATCATGATCATTCTTGGCGATCAACCCGGAATCACGCCCGAGATCATCAACCGTCTAGCCGATGAATGGCGGCAGTCAAACGCTCCCATCGCGCTTTGCGTGTACGAGGAAGGCCGCAAAGGTCATCCGATGATCTTCGCCCGGTCGCTGTTCGCTCAACTCGAAGTGCTGCACGGCGACAAAGCCGCGTGGAAGTTAGTCGATGCAAATGCGAGCTCGCTGCTCGAGGTCCATCTCGCGCTTCCCTTTCCGGAAGACATCAACACGCCGGAAGACTTCGAACGGATAGCGCAAAGGACTGCAACTTGAGAGAAGAAGTTCAACAGCTCAAACGTCTGCTTGAAGAGCAGGTCTACGTCACCGACGCTGCTATTGCTACGGCGTTGTACCTGTCGATGACGCTCGCCAAACCATTGCTCGTTGAAGGTCCTGCGGGCGTCGGGAAAACCGAGATCGCCAAAGTTCTCGCCAAGGCGCTGAATACCAAACTCATCCGGCTGCAATGCTACGAAGGTCTCGACGCCACCACCGCGCTGTACGAGTGGAACTACCCGCGACAGTTGTTGCACATCAAGCTCGAAGAAGCATCGCCTGTCCCCGAAGCCGAAAAAGAAGCGACGATCTTCAGCGAGGCGTTTCTGCTTAAGCGTCCGCTGCTACAGGCGATCACCGAACGCGAGCGCGCGCCGGTGTTGCTGATCGACGAGATCGATCGCAGTGACGAGGAGTTTGAAGCGTTTCTGCTGGAAGTGCTTTCCGATTTTCAGGTGACGATACCGGAGATCGGAACGATCACCGCGACGCATCGTCCGCACGTGGTCCTGACTTCGAATCGTTCGCGCGACTTGTCCGACGCGCTGCGGCGTCGTTGTTTGTACCACTGGATCGACTACCCGTCGCTCGAGAAGGAGCTCGCGATCGTGCACGCGCGCGTTCCGGCAATCAGCGAGACGCTTTCTCGCGAGGTCACAAAGATCATCCAGCAGACGCGGACGATGAGCTTGTCGAAGGTGCCGGGGGTGGCGGAGACGCTCGACTGGGCCACTGCGCTTGTCGCGTTGAATGCGACGGAAGTGGACGCGGCCGTTTTGGACGAGACGATCGGGTGCTTTCTGAAGGATGAGACCGATATCGCTGCGTTCAAAGCGCAGTTTGAACCAGAGATTTACGCGGATGGAAAAGAATGATGTCGTTTTGCTGGGCCGCGCGCTGAGGGAACACGGGGTTGCCGTGACGCCGTCGGAAGTTGTCGCGGCCGTCGTCGCGCTTGAAGTAATCGACCAGGCGGATCGCGAAGAAGTGTTTCTGAGTCTGCGCAGCATCTTCACCTCGCGCGTCGACGACTTTCCCATCTTCGAACAATTGTTCGCCAAGTATTGGGACCAGCAGCCTGAGAAGCACGTCGAGCGCGCGGGCTTGTCGAAAACCACTCTGCAAGTAAAGCCAGGCGCACCGCGTCGTGGGCTTGCCTATTTCCTCGAGAATTGGACCACCGCTCGTGGTGAAGACAGCGAACCGGTGAAAGTTCCCGGCGCGAGTGAAAGCGAATCCGCGACGGAAAAGGATTTTAGTTCCTTCGCCAAAGACGATCTCGACGACGTCGCGCGGCTTGCGCGCCGGATCGTGAAGCGACTCGCCAGGAACCCGAGCCGTCGCTGGCGTCCGGTTCGCCGCGGCTCGCGGATCAATCTGCGCCGTTCGTTTCGGCAGTCATTGAGCACCGGCGGCGAAGTCATTGCGCTTTCGTACAAAGAACGGAAACCAAAACGAACGAAGCTCGTCGTGATCTGCGATGTTTCAGGATCGATGGACATCTACAGTCGCCTGTTGTTGCAGTTCATCTACGGCTTGCAAAACAGTTTCGCGAGAGTCGAATCCTTTGTCTTTGCGACGTCTCTCACACGCATCACCGGTCACCTCAGAAACAAGACTTACGATCACGCGCTCGAACGGTTGTCGGCGAAGGTCCGCGGCTGGTCGGGAGGCACGCGCATCGGCGAGAGCCTTGCTGCATTCAACGCTGAGTGGCTTCGCCGCATCGATAAGCGTACCGTCGTCATCATCCTGAGCGACGGCTGGGACACGGGCGAACCGGAGCAACTTGCACACACGCTCGCGCAGTTGCGGAAGCGCGCCGGGCGAGTGATCTGGTTGAATCCGCTGCTTGGCAGTTCTAGATACGAACCGCTGACGCGCGGAATGCAGGCGGCGCTGCCGCACATCGACGTGTTCGCGCCCGCGCACGATCTGGCGAGCTTGCGCGCGCTCGAACCGCACCTGAGTTTGTAGCGATATGGACGAACTGTTCACTGACCTGGAGAAACTCGCGAAGGTCGAAAAGCGTGTGGCGATGGCGACGCTTGTCGGCACGCGCGGGACCAGTCCGAAGCGCGAAGGCGCGAAGATGTGGGTCGGCGAAGAGGGACGCATTCTTGGGTCGGTGACGATCGGCGGGTGTGTTGATGCGCGCGTAATCGCCGACGCAGAGACGGCTCTCGCCACGTCCCAGAGCCGGTTGTTGCAAGTGGATCTTGATAACGAGGATGCGTGGGAGATGGGTCTCTCGTGCGCCGGCAGTCTCGATGTTCTGATCGAGCCGTTCGACCTGAACACCACCGGCAACACGCTGATCGATACCTATCGCGCTGTTCGCACCGCAATTGAACGAGGCAAGACCGTCGCGATCGTCACGCCGTTAAACGGTCGAGCCCAGCGTCAACTCGTGTTCGAAGACGAGCACACGGATTTTGACGATGAAGTTCGCCGGATTGCGTTTGATCTGATGCGCAAGCGCAGATCCGCGACGGTTTCAATCGGCGACCCTCCGGTTGACATGTTTTTCGAAGTACACGGACCACCACCAACGCTGATCATCTTCGGCGCCGGACACGTGAGCATGCCGCTCGTCAGTCTGGCCCACGATCTGGGACTCAAGACGATCGTCGTCGATGGACGTCCACGCTTCGCCACTCGCGAACGCTTTCCGCAAGCGAACGAGTTGCTGATCGGCATTCCCTCCGAAATCGCGCAAACGCTCTCCTACAACTCTTCCACGTTCGTCGTGCTGACTGCTCACGATTACAAATACGATCTGCCGGTGCTGAAAGTCGTCCTGCCCGCGGGCGCGGCTTACGTCGGCCTGCTCGGCAGCAAGCGTCGCGGAAAAGCAATTAAGGAGTTTCTGAAAGACAGTGGAATGGACGAGTCGCTACTCGATCGCTTGCACGTCCCGACAGGTCTCGACATCGGCGCTGACACCGCACCGGAGATCGCGTTGAGCATACTTGCGGAAGCAGTCGCGATTAAGAGCGGGCGAAGCGGAGTGTCCTTAAAAAAAGGCGGCGCGTCGTTGCGGGAAAGTGAGTAGCTTTCATGGCCGTGCTCTACAGCGAGAAGCTTCTGGACCATTTTCGCCATCCTCGCAACTACGGCGCGCTCACGGATCCGGACATCAGTTACGAGAGTTTCAATCCACTTTGCGGCGATCGAATCAGGATCGAAGTGAAAATCGAAAACAAATCCGTGAAAGACGTCAGTTTCAAAGGCGATGGCTGCGCGATTAGTATTGCCTCGGCTTCACTTCTAACCGAAATAATCCGCAACACAGATCCAAACAGAATTTCAAACGATCAGCTCATCGCGGCACTCGAAAGTGACATCAAACCAGCGCGCATTCAGTGCGCGTTACTACCACTCGAAGCCCTTCGCGCGGGACTCAAGATCTACCAGGACCTCCACTGACGGTTCTTTCGTGCGTCAGGAGAACGCGACCAGCACGACGCCCGGACAATCGGGACACTCGTCGCCGGCGTCAACCACAAACTGCACCAAACACCGCGGGCAATACGAACGGGAATCGCCTTCGCGCTGCGCTGCCTGTAGCAGACTGTTTCTCGTCGTCTTTCGATCGCGTGCGATATGTTCGAGGCAGGCTTTCAATTGCGCCGCGTTCATCCAATCGATCGTTTCGACGGCTTCGTCGTCAGTGACTTCGTGCTTCAGCGGATGCTGTAAGTCGAGCACAAACTCGCGCGCAAACTTTTGTCCACATCCTAAAACGTTCGCCACGACGATCGGACTGTACTCGGCGAGCAGGTTCCTCGTGAGCACGTCCGCGGCGCGCAACGACACCGGCGGACACATGATCATCTTCGCCATGCTTTCGAGCCGCTCCTGCGATTCCGCGGGATACAACTTCCGGTGCGCGCGAAAGAACAGAAACGCTGTTTGCAACCCCAGCGCGAGTATGCCGGCGGCAACCGGAACGATCAGATGTTGCAACCCGTACAGCGTGACCAGCGCCGGGACGCCGATAAACATGAACACGAAGAAGATTGAAGACGCCCAGCGGATCACGCCGATCGACTCTTCCGCATCACGCCACAGACGCGTCGCTGATCGCGTGTCAAACTGCTTTGCCAACCACGAACGCAGCAGCGACTCGCGACGCGCCGGTTTCGCAGTGCTCAGCGCTTCGATAATGCTCGCGAGCGCTCTTGCCTGTTTCGGCGTGGCGCACTTCGCGAACTTCTGCCCGTTCAGTGTCAGGTAAGCTCCGTCAGTGTCTGCGCTTGTGATCGCGGAGAAGGGGACGAACTCGCCCGTCTGCGTTGCGGGACGCGCGCCCGATGGCAACGTTTGTGAGTTGAACGCGCAAACACCTGACGGCGAGATCGAGACAGGTAAGAGGTGCGACAGGAAGATGCGGCCGGGTGGAGACAGCGGATTCAGGATCAACATCGCGCCGTTTGCGTTTCCCAGCCACGAGATCGGCGCGGCGAGCCGCCAGCGTCGACCCGAAAAAGAGACGAACGCCACCGACTGCTTCTTCATCCACATCAAACACTCTGTCAGATACAACAGAGCGAGAATGAGCAGCAGCGTCTGACCGTCACTAATGATCGATAACACGGATTCTTACGCGTTCGTCTTCTCGCGCGAAAAGAGTCTCTTGAACAGGGCGCCGATGCCAACTGCGGCGGCGACGAGTCCTTTCCAGAGCCATTTGAGCAGCCCGGTTTTCGCCGCGACGGCAACTCCTCCGCCCGCGATCAAACCGGTCAATCCATAGGCGGCCATCTTATCGCCCGGTCGAAATTGATTGTATTTTTGTCCCTCGACGAATTGGAAACCCGACACGAGCGTGTTGAACTTCGGCAGTGTTTCGGCCAGCGATTCCGGCCCGGTAACGAGCGTCACTTCCATCACACCGCCGCGACCAAGCAATCGGGTGTTATGGTTGACGCCGGTCGATCCCTCACTTTCCAGCTTCACGGCCCACTCGAGATTGTGAGTCTCTTCATTGTAATGCGGCGCCGTTGCCCAGCCGAGGACCGTCAGCGCGGGCCAACCACGTCTGGCGCGCTCCTTATTCCCCTCTGCCGTGCCATCTTTGATCGACTGGAGTATCGCTTCCGCATCGAGCGAATCCTTCTCATCGTCTTTAACGTAACCAACCGGAGAAAACTCAAATACGATGAACCAGTCTTCACCGGCGGGCGCCAGGAAGCCGAGTTCCCTGCCGCTGGTCGTGTTCTGCATCATCTCCATGATGCTGCGCGTGTCGTTACCACCGGCAAACACGTAACCCTCAGGCACCTTCACTTGTGCGGTGTTGCCGAGGTCGCCGAGTGATGGACCTTTCGTGAAGTTGACGCTGTCAAGATGTGCCCAACTCGAGGCCTCCTCGGCCGCTGGTGAGGGAGTCGGCGCCGCTTTTTTCTTGCGATTGTTTTGACCAAACGCGAGGAACGCGGAAATACACACCACGATGAGAATGACGAGACTGCGCTTTTTCATTGATTACCTCCTGGGCGTTAGCTTGACCTGGGACAGGACGACGCTAGTTGAATGACATGAACACCAGTGAAGGACTGCGACGGAGATCGGAAGGTTCGCGAAGCAGCCGGGAAACGAACCTCAGTCAGGTTCGCGCCGAGTATACCAACCTCCGTGCCTAGTTGAAAATATCTTCATTCAGACCGAACTCTTCCAAACTGACCCGCTCGAATCCGTCAACCTGCTGAAGAACGTGGACCACATCGATCGCTGTGATCCGCGGTTTTCCTCAATGAAACGACTCATTCGCACCAGAACACCCCAACTGGCACACAGCTAGCACTAGGAGCGCGCTCGCATTCCCGGAGCGTTGTAACGACTTGTTGGCTCTAGCCCCCAATGGAGAACCGATGTTTCGCCGCCCAGTCCAGAAAAAAGCCTGGAAGAGTCTTGTTACCTTCGCCGTGCTTCTCTCACTTTGCTCGGCGATGTTGCTCTCCACAAATTCGAAAGCGGAAGCCGCGGGAAATCTTCTGAACATCCCAACCAGCAAGATCTCGCCCGACTTGCGCCAACTCCTGCTCTCCGGCAATAGCGACCGCCGCGTTAAAGTCATTGTGCAAACGAAGCCCGCGGCGCCCGCAGGACTTCTCAGCGGTTTGCTCAGCACAGTCGGCGGCGTTCTCGTCGGCGTGCTTTCAAACCTGAACATCCGCATCGTCGACACTGTCGCGAGCTCCGTCGAACAGATCGCCGCCGATCCGGACGTCACCTACGTTTCACTCGACGTACCGGTCCGCGCTTCCGGCCACGTCACTACGACCACGGGCACGCAGCAAGTCCGCGCACGCAAAGGACTGCTTGGTCTACCGGACGATCTCGACGGCTCAGGCATCACGATCGCCGTGCTCGATTCCGGCATCGATGCCAAACACAAATCATTCGCAGTTAGCGGAAAGATCAAATTCAGCAAAGATTTCACGAGCGAGAACCGCGTTGACGATCCGTGGGGCCACGGAACGCACGTCGCGGCGATCGCGGCCGGCGACGGCGCAGCAACAAACGGCGCTTACGAAGGCATCGCTCCCGGAGCAAGTCTCCTAAACCTGCGCGTGCTCAACTCCGAAGGCGTCGGCTCAGTCTCAGGCGTTCTCGCAGCGCTCGACTGGCTCGTCGCGAACAAGAGCAACTACAACGTCCGCGTTGTGAACATGAGTCTCGGCACGCGCGCGCTCAGCTCCTACGAAGACGATCCGCTGTGTAACGCGGTTCGCAAACTGGTCGACTCCGGCGTGGTCGTCGTGGCCGCGGCGGGAAACATCGGCAAAGACGAGAACGGCCAAAAGCGTTATGGTGGAATTCACAGCCCCGGCAACGAACCCTCCGCGATCACCGTCGGCGCAAGCAACAGCTTCGGCAGCGATTCGCGTGACGAAGACGTCGTGACGAGCTACAGCTCGCGTGGTCCGACACGCAGCTACTCGACCGACGTCTACGGTCTGAAACACTACGACAACTTGATCAAACCGGACCTCGTCGCGCCGGGTAACAAGATCATCGCAGCGGAGGCAGTAAACAACGGTCTCCTTCGCAAGTATCCCGAGCTCGAGACGAACAAATACTCGACCTCGAACATGAAGCTCATGTA
This sequence comes from Pyrinomonadaceae bacterium, assembly GCA_035762365.1. Lineage (GTDB taxonomy): Bacteria > Acidobacteriota > Blastocatellia > Pyrinomonadales > Pyrinomonadaceae > PSRF01. Next base: position 9,866 of record DASTOZ010000433.1, read on the forward strand.
TCTCAGCGGTACGTCGATGTCCGCGCCGATGGTTGCGGGCGCTGCGGCCCTGCTGTTGGAAGCGAACTCCAGCCTGACGCCCAACATGATTAAGGCGCTGCTGATGTACACGGCCCAACCACTCGCAGGCTTCAACACCTTCGAACAGGGCGCCGGTCAGCTCAACGTTGCAGGCGCAGTCGGCCTCGCGAAGATCGTGCGCGGCGACTTGCTCGGCCTGCTGAAACCGACCTTTGGATCCAATTTACTGACGCAGTCTGCTCCTGCCCCGCAAACGACGATTTCCGGTTTCAGTTTTGTCTGGACCCAGGGACTCATACTCAACCACTCGACCATCACCGGCAAGGATCTGATCAACAAGTATCAGGTCAG
>DASTOZ010000434.1:0-3386 GCA_035762365.1 Pyrinomonadaceae bacterium
GTTGTGCTAAGACGCGACGAAGATCATTCACCCGAAGAGCTGGTTGAGAAACTCTTCGCCACCGGCTACATGCGCGAAGATCCCGTCGGCGGCATCGGCGAGTTTTCGATGCGCGGCGGCATTCTCGACATCTGGCCGCCCGGACGTGAAGCTCCGGTCCGCATCGAGTTCTTTGGCGACACGATCGATTCGCTGCGTGAGTTCGATCCGGAAACGCAGTTGTCGACCGGCCAACTCAAGGAAGTCGAAGTGCCCCCGATGCGCGAGTTGTCGGTCACGCCGGTGGACTTTCAGATCTGGAGCGAAGGCGCTCGCGAACGCTGGTCCGACGAACGCTTCAATCGCTCGCTGAAAGATCGCACGGCGTTTGCCGACGAAGGCGAAGCGTTTGGCGGCTGGGAATGGTTGATCTCGCTCACGACCGACTCGTCGTCGACCGTCTTCGATCACCTGCAAGACGTCGTTCTCGTCGTCGACGAACCGAGCGCGATCGAGTCGTACATCGGCGAGTTTTATGAACGTTTGCGGGAACGATTCGCCGAGATCGATCAAGCCGACGACATCGCGCTCACGCCCGAAGAGCTCTTTCTCGATCTCGAACAACTTCGCGCGCTGATTCAATCGCGCCAACGCGTCGAGCTGCGCGCGCTCGGCCGCGTCGCCGCGGAAACCGATCTGAATCTTCAGTTGGACGCGGAAGCGCCGACGGTCCAACTCGGAAGACAGCGTGGACCACGCGTGCCTGCGTTTCTGTTTCCAGTTGCCGAAACAGCAATAGAAATCGACTGGCAGGCACAATCGGCGATGCGCTATCACGGGCGCATAGTAGACCTTGCGGCGGGCATCAACCGCGCCGCCGAAGAAGGCAAGACAACGTTGTTCGCGATGCCCAGTTTGGGTGTTGCTGAGCGCATCGTCGAGATTCTGAAAGAGTACGACATCGAATCGCGTCTCGCCCTGATCGGAGAAACCTCAGACACATCGGGAACAACTGCCGTCGTCGTGACTGTCGGCCGCGTCAGCGGCGGCTTTGAACTCCCCAAGTCGCGATTGATCGTCCACGTCGAAACAGACGTTTTCGACGAAACAGCAACGTCAGTCGACAGACGCGGCGCCGCTGCCGAGCGAACGTCACGCACCGAAGGACGCCGCCGTCGCTCCAAAGCGGCCGCGTTTCTTTCCGACTTCCGCGACCTGCGCCACGGCGACTTCGTCGTTCACATCGACCACGGCATCGCGCGCTTCGGCGGGCTTCAAACTCTCGACCTTGGACCACGCTCCGGCGAGTTCATGCTGCTCTACTACGCCGACGAAGCGAAACTCTACGTTCCGGTCGAACGGCTCGATCTGGTCCAACGTTATTCCAGCGCCGAAGGTCATCAACCGCAACTCGATCGGCTCGGTGGTCTCGGTTGGCAAAAGACAAAAGCCAAAGCAAAACGCGCGATGCGCGACATGGCCGACGAACTGCTTCGTCTCTACGCGGAACGAAAGCTCGTCGGCGGTTACGCCTTTGCCGCGGACACACCATGGCAGCAGGAGTTTGAAGACGGGTTTCCGTTTGTGCTCACGCCCGATCAGGAAACCGCGATCGAAGACGTCAAGAAAGACATGGAAGAGCCGGTGCCGATGGACCGCCTGCTGTGCGGCGACGTCGGTTACGGCAAAACGGAAGTCGCGATGCGCGCGGCGTTCAAGTCGGTGATGGAAGGAAAGCAGGCGGCGGTGCTCACGCCGACGACCGTGCTCGCGTATCAGCACTACGACACGTTCCGCAATCGCTTCGCGCCGTTTCCGGTGAAGGTGGAGCTGTTGTCGCGGTTCCGCAGTTCGAAGGAACAGAAAGAAGTCGTGAAGCGCGTCGAGGCAGGCGAGGTCGACGTGATTATCGGCACGCATCGAATGCTCTCGAAAGACGTACGCTTCAAAGATCTCGGACTCGTCGTAGTGGACGAAGAGCAACGTTTCGGCGTGGCGCACAAGGAACGGCTCAAACAGTTGAAGAAGCGCGTCGACGTGTTGACACTCTCGGCGACGCCGATTCCGCGCACCTTGAACATGTCGCTGAGCGGCATGCGCGACATGTCGCTTATCGAAACGCCGCCCCGCGATCGACTCGCCATTCAAACGCAGGTGGTCCAGTTTTCCGACAGCGTCATCAAGTCCGCGATCGACCTCGAACTGTCGCGCGGCGGGCAGGTCTTCTTCATTCACAACCGCGTCGAGACCATTGAGACTGTTGCGGCACTCGTCCACCGTCTGGCGCCTCAGGCCCGGCTCGCGATCGGGCACGGTCAGTTGAACGAGAAAGAGATGGAGAAGGTGATGCTCGACTTCATCGACTATAAATATGACGTTCTGGTTGCGACCACCATCATCGAAAATGGCATAGACATCCCCCGCGCCAACACCATCATCATAAACCGCGCCGATCATTACGGTCTTTCTCAGCTCTATCAGTTACGCGGGCGTGTAGGACGTTCGAACCGCCGGGCTTATGCCTATCTGCTGATCCCGGCCGAACAGGAGTTGACGCCCATTGCACGCCGTCGTTTAGCAGCAATTCGTGAGTTTTCCGATCTCGGGGCCGGTTTTCGTATCGCGGCGCTCGACCTCGAACTACGTGGCGCCGGTAGTTTGCTGGGCGGCGAGCAGTCGGGTCATCTCGAGGCGCTCGGGTTCGATCTTTACACCCAGATGCTGGAGCGCACGGTCGCGGAGATGCGCGGCGAAGAGGTCGAGGACGAGCCAAGCGTCACGCTCAATCTCGCCGTCGACGTGGCCATTCCCGAGGACTACATCTCCGATATGGGGCAGCGGCTGCGGACGTACAAACGAGTCTCTTCGGCACGCGACGAACCGACGTTGCAAAGCATCAGAACTGAGACGGAAGATCGTTACGGGCGGATTCCACCGTCGGTCGAGAGACTTTTTTCTTACGCCCGCTTGCGCCGGACGGCGGAAGAGTTGGGGCTGGTTTCTGTCGACAAGACACCAGACGGTATCGCAGTGAAGTTCAGCGAAAAAGCGCGAATTTCGCCGGAAAAACTCGGAGATTTCGTAAGCCGGCACAGGGGCGCAGTGTTCACGCCAAATGGAGTTTTGCGCATCGTTTTGAGCGAGGACGAGCAGGACAACGTGCTGGAGTTTGCGCGCGACGTGTTGCTCCGGATTCAGGCCGCGGATTAGAATCCGCGTCGGTCTTTGGTTTTTGGTCTTAGGACTTTGTACCAAGACCGAAGACCGAAGCCCTAAGACACCTTTTAGGAGTATCGCAGTGAAACTGAAGTTTTTCGCAGTAGCAATCCTCATCGCGTTCTTCGCCCCCGCCGTTTTCGCCCAGGAAGGCGAGACGACCATCGTCGACGAAGTTATCGTCCAGGTAA
>DASTOZ010000435.1:0-2665 GCA_035762365.1 Pyrinomonadaceae bacterium
TGGCAAGCCCATCGTCGCGACGGCGAACCGATCGGCATGGAACACTACGAGGCGATCGGGACGATGTCTGAAGCGTTGTCGCTGCACGCCGACGAGGCGTTCAACGAACTCCCGGACCGGCGCAGTCGAGAGATCGCGCAGAAGATGTTCAAGGCGCTGACAGAACGCGGCGCTGACAACCGCGAGATCCGGCGTCCGACACGCATGGACGCACTCTGCGCGATCACCGGCGCGAGTCTTGCGGAAGTGACTGCCGTGATTGACGTCTTTCGTCGGGCCGGACGTTCGTTCCTGATGCCGCCCGCCGGCGTTGCTTTGCAGCCGTCAACCGTGATCGATGTTTCGCACGAGAGTCTGATTCGCAATTGGGAACGTCTCAAAGAGTGGGTGAATGAGGAAGCGCAGTCGGCGCGATACTATCGTCGTCTCGCGGAAACGGCCGTGCTGCATCGCGAAGGCAGCGAAGGGTTGATGCAGGATCCGGCGCTGCAGATCATCTACGATTGGTACCAGGAAACGAAACCAAATGCCGCGTGGGCGGAACGCTACGATTCCGAGTTTGACCAGGCCATTGATTACCTGCACCAAAGCGTGCGCGCGCGCGATGCCGCCCTCGCGGAACGCGAGCGCCAACGTAATGCTGAGTTGGAACGTGAGCGTCACGAGCGTGAGCGAGCCGAGCAGTTCGCGGAGGTTCAACGTCGTGCAGCGCAGCGTTTGCGCCGGTTCACATTTGCTCTCGTTTTGATCTCGCTGCTCGCGTTAGTGGCCGCGGGTGCGTCGGTCTACGCGTTTGCGAAAGCGAGACGAAACGCAACTCTCGCGCAAACTCTTGCGGAAGAAGCGCGTTCAAGCTTCGTTGCCGAACAGGCTGCCAGAAGAGACTCGGAGTCGCATCGCGTGGCGGCAGAAGCTGCGCAGAAGAAGGCCGAAGAAGAACGGGAACACGCCGAGGCCGAAGAGCAAAAAGCAAAGGTCGAAAGTCAACGCGCCGATGCCGCGGCAAAACTCGCGGCCGCACGCGAAGGTGTGGCCCGCCGAGCGACCGCCGAACAAAAGGCTGCCGCGGAGCGCGAGAAGAAGGCTGCTGAGGTCGCGTCGCAGGCGCGCGATCAGGCCCAACGAGCCGCCGAACGTCTCCAGTTGGATTCGTTGAGTCGCAACGGTCTTGACTCGTTTCAACGCGGCAACTACAGCGGCGCGCTTTACGAGTTCAACATGACGGACCAGATGATCCGGCAGAAACTTGATTCCGATCCGGGTTTGGCAAAACTTCAGGCGTGGGTGTTGGCTAACATCGGCGCGGCAAATCGCAGGCTCGGTAAATACAACGAAGCGCGCGCATCGTACGAGGCGTCGCTCGCAATTCACGAGAAGGTGTCGGGAAATCAGAGTGCCGAAATGTTTGACGCGCTGCACGGACTCGGTCACACATATCTCGAGATGGGCGATCCGGCGAAGGCGGAAGAGTATTACACGCGTGCAGTGGATTATCTTGTTTCCAATCCCCACTTGATCGATCAGATATACGAGACAGCCAACTTCGAAATGATCGCGCGGTTGTATCGCGACGTGGGCCGCTACTCAGACGCTGAGCCGTATTTCAAGAAAGTGCTCGCCGCCAAGCAAGCTCAAGGCGACGGGCTCGACACGATGAAAGAGATGGCTCAGTTTTACGCGGTCCAGAACAACTACTACGAAGCTGAAAAGTACATGCTGCAAGCCGTGGAGCTTCAGGAGAAAGAGATCCTTCACGGGGGTGAGACGGGTCAGTTGGCGCTGCGGGAACTAGCTGACACCTACAGTGAAGTGGGCGAGATTTATTCGATGCTTGGATCGGAGCAAGACTCGGAGGAAGCGTTCGCGCTGTCGAAAGCACTTCAAAATGCGGAGATTGCGGCACGCCGCACAATGGTGTTGCAGAAGTCGGGAACCGCGAGTAAAGAGGAGATCAGAGGGAGAAGAAGAGAGAACGCGGGCCATCTCGAGCAGTGCGCAGACTTGCTGCTGAAGTTGAACCGGACCGAGGCGGCTGAAAACGTTTATTTACTCGCTCTCGGACTTCGCATACTCACGAATGATTCGAGTGCCGAGGGCAACGAAAGTCTCGCGGGAGTGCTGGTTAAACTCGGCAACTACTATCGCTACAAAAAGAAGAACTTTGCTGAAGCGGAAAAAAGATATCAAGCGGCAATCGCCGCGTTATCGAATTCGCGGTCGGCAACGTCGACGCTTTATGGCGATGCGCTAACTCATCTCGGCAGCCTGTACGCGCAGGAGTTGAAGAAGCCCGCTGAAGGCGAAAGACTCTTGAACCAGGCGCTTGATAGTCTGGCAACAGTGCCGATGTCTGAGAATTCCACGACCGGAACGCTGGAGGAACTTGGGCAACTCTACTCGATCCAGGGAAGGTTTAAAGAAGCCGTCGAAGCTAGTAAGCGCAAACTCAATGTCGCGAATGCGTTGATGGCACGGACTTCAGTAACCGCCACCGGGCTTGATAAGTGGAACGCTGAAGACTACACATACGCGTTTATCGTTTACGTGCGCACGGTGCTCGAGTTGGCAAATGATTATAAAGACGCCGGGGACCCGCGCAACGAAGCGAGCACTTACACTCTGCTGCTGAATGATCAGTTGGATGTGAGTGGTGTGGTAGACGCCG
>DASTOZ010000436.1:0-4592 GCA_035762365.1 Pyrinomonadaceae bacterium
CACCGAGCGTTTGGTATTTCCAGACGAGCTCGCCATTGTCTTGCCTGAACGCGTAGACGACGCCATTCTCCGCAGCCGTGAAAACAAAACCATTCGCCACCCCCGGCGTCGAATCGGAGTCGGCGCCGATGCGCGACTTCCACACCGTCGAACCGTCAGACAAGTTCAGACAAAACAGATCGCCGTGTTCGGTGCCGATGTACGCGCGCCCGTCGACGACAGAGAAACTGCCTTCCATCGAACCGAGACGTTCGGTCTTGTAGATGAGCGTCCCGTCTTCAAGATTCAGAGCGTAAAAGAATCCGTCTTCACTGCCGAAATAGACTCGCTCATCGATCACCGCCGCGGAGCAGTCGACCTCGAAACCTGTCTTGTATTTCCAGATCAGCGTCCCGTTACGTTTGTCGATGCAGTAGACGTTGTGATCGAGTCCGCTGGCGATCAGTCGATCGCCAACGATCGTCGGCGTTGCTTTGAGACTATCGAGCGTCTTGTAACTCCAAACCAAATCGCCGGTCTTTTTGTCGATGCAATAAAGATTGCCGTCGGCGGAACCGAAGTACACCCGGGCTTCGTCGACCGACGGCTGGCCGGGCCAACTCGAGCCGCCCCACGGGTCGTCGTGCAAGCGTCCGGTGATGAACTTCGTCTCAAATTCCCAAACGACTTCGAACTTGTCGTCGGACCATGGTCCGGTGCCATAAAAGTTTCGTTCGGCGTTTCCGAGCCACATCGGAACCGAACTCGGCGGTTTCGGCGGGTCCGGTTGTTCGTGCGCTTCGGTTTTCGAGATGACTTTACCGCCGCAGGCAGGCAGCGACAGTAATGCGGAGAGGAGGACAAGGATGGGGAGGGCTTTGGACATTTTCGAGTTTGCTCAAATCAACCATTCGCCTGAATAGACTACTTCAGCGGCGCCCGTGATCACAACTTGATCGTCCGCTCGCCACTGGATCCGCACCTCGCCACCTTCCATGACCACACGGACGTTGCGGTCGGCTTTGTCGTTCACCATCGCCGCGACGGCGCCGGCGCAGGAACAGGTTCCGGAAGCAGTCGTTTCGCCGACACCGCGTTCCCAGATGCGTAGTTCGATCAGTTCCCGATTGATAACCCGTACGAATACGACATTCGTTCGATCCGGGAATCGCGGATGGTTCTCGATGTGTTTACCGATGCTGCGCCAATCGAGTGAACCGAAGTCGTCAGTGAAAATGCAGCAGTTGGGGTTTCCCATCTGCATCGCCGTGATCCGAAACGTTTCAAACGGGTAATCGACTACTCTTTCCAGCGGTGGTTCGAAATCCATCGGAATCGAGCGACTATCGAACTTCGGCTGGCCCAACTCCGATTCGAACACGTATTTGCCGGGACCGGGCTGTCCCCGCAGGAAGTATCGCTTGAGGCCGGTGCGCGTGCTGAGACGCAGTTCATCTTTATGCCACAGACGCTTGTAATGCAGATACGCGACGGCGCAACGAGTGCCGTTTCCGGAGAGCCCGGCTTCGCTGCCGTCGGGATTGAAGATGCGGCAACTGAAATCAGCGTCGTCACTGCCAGGCGACTTATCTGACTTGCCGACGATGGCGATGCCGTCGGCGCCGGCGCCGTAGTGCCGGTTACAGATGCGTCGTGCAAACTCGCCGAGATCGGGGATCCCGGACAGTTGCTCGGTTTCAATCACCAGATAGTCGTTTCCCAGGCCATGGAATTTCGTGAATTGTGGCGGCATCGTGAGCTTCGATTATCCGGCCTGCGCTAAAAGCTTCTTGAGTCTGCCAGTCAGCACCGGCTCGATACTCAACAGACGTTGATACACCGTGAGCTGGCCGCGGTGATACATCTCATGGCTCATCGCGAAAGTGAGAGTAGCGCCTTTGGTCGTCGGCTTGCCCGTAAGCCCGGGCACTTCTGCCTCCCAGTGCTCGGCCTGCGCGCGCATCGCTGGCGCGGCTTCTTCCATGCTGCTGCGAAGAAGATCGATCAGGGCCTGCTTATCTGAAACATCGCGCACGCCGGCAGCATACTCCGCGCCATGAGCAGCAAACGATTGCCGTAGCAGGTTGGCGTCTTCGCGGCACGTTTCACCGACGAGGATCTTTTGCGTTTCGACGATGTGCTGAAGCAGTTCGGCGATGCTGCGCGTGTCGGGAGTCGCGCGAAACGACATCTGATCGTCGGGTATCTTCTCAACTTCGTCGATCAATCCGTTCCGCACGTCTTGCCATTGTTTGACTAGTATCTCTGCTGACATTCGAGGGGCCTCCTATTTCAGTTCTGGATTAGGTTTGTCGGTTGGCTTCGTTCCGTTTGTAGTTGTGGCGCCTGACTGCGCGTCCGACTTGCTGCTGAACGACGCGAGCAACACGGCGATTGGATCTATGCAAATCACGCGTGGCTCGACGTCGGAACCATAGTTGTTGACGATGATCGCGAACGCGAGTTTTTCACCGGCGGCCGTCGTGACGTAGCCGCCAAGACTCGCAGCCGAACTCAACGATCCTGTCTTTGCGCGCAGGTTGTTCTCCGCCGCAGTGCCGCGCATGCGATTGCGCAACGTGCCGTCAACTCCGGCGATCGGCAGTGCAGCGCGGAATACGTCGGCGTAACGGTGTTTGTTCATAAACGTCAACAACTGCACGGTCGCTTCGGCGGTGATCATGTCGCCGCGCGAGAGCCCCGAGCCGTCGTTGAGCACGAGCGATTCGGAGCGTACGCCTGCTGTTGTTAGAAATGCCTTGACTGCTTCGAGACCGAGATCTTCCGAGGTTTGCCGCAACGGCGGCATCGTCGCGGGCGGCGTCGTCATTTTGCCGAGTGTGCGCAGGATCAGTTCCGTGTAGAGGTTCTGACTCGGTTTTAACGTCTGCGCTGCGATGACACCGAACAGAGGCGAGTCGAACGTTGCGATCTCGAATTGCACTTTCGGAGGCGGCGCGCCGATCGTGTTTGCGAGTTCCGGGGGAATCGGAAGAGCCGGCTGCGGGACAGGTCCAGTCGCACGTGATTTTCCGGTGACGACGACGCCTTGCTGCGCGAGCGCTGAGCGCAGCATGTAGACGAAGAGCAGCGCCGGATGCGAAATGCCGATGGCGCCGGTGTAGCCCGGATCTTCGAGCGGAATCGTGCCCACGATCGTGACGGTGTTTTCGCCCAGGCCGCGATGGATGTTGAGTTGTCGTCGCAGGCCTTTGGCGGACGTTGTCACTTTGTTGACGATCGTCAGCAGCGGATCGGGTGGACCGGTCGTGATCACGGCTGGGGCGTTGAGGGTCGAACCGGGCTTGATGAAAAGATCGAGTGCGTTGTCGTTGACGGTCAGCGACGAGATCTCCGCGCCGTAGTACCACGTCAGGTCTTCCCATTCCCAACCCGATCCGTATTTCGGCCCAACGAAGTACGTCTCATCGCCGACGAGATCGCCTTCGACGCGCTTCACGCCGGCGGCGGCGATGCGCGCGGCGAGATCGTTGATTGCTTTGAGGTAGTCGCCGTTGTTGAAGCGGGCGGCGAACGACGGATCGCCGCGACCGTAGATCGTCAGATCGCCGCGGATGACGCCGGAAGAGTTGGGTTTGACCGGTGCGTAAACGGAAGTCTTGAAGCGGTAATCGGGTGTCAACTTATCGAGCGCTGCCGCCAGGGTGTAGAGCTTCATGTTCGACGCGGGGCGCAACAACTTGGCGGAGTGTTCTTCGAACAGCACTCGTCCAGTGTCGAGTGAAGTGACCTTGATGCCGACCATCGCTGGAGCAAGTTCCGGCTTCGCGAGTATTTCCGAGATGCGGGTTTGCAGTTCGGCGAGTGTCTTCGGGGCGTTCGGTGCGGGCGCCGCTGTCTGCGCGCTTACAAGAACACGCGAAACCAGAGTTATTAACAGGATTAGGGCTATTCGTCGTTGTGTCATCATTTGTGTCTGGAGGTTAACTCAATAAATCGCGGATCATCGCGGAGTGTCGCCCAGTTTGGATCACTCGCAAAGCACGGATAATTAGCGTTGCCCAACGAAATGGAGCGTTCGAGCCATTCGAAAGCGTCGTTGCGCAAACCTTCCAACGCATAGACCGAGCCGATCGAGTAACTGATATCGGCGTCGACTTCGCCGTTGCGTTTCACTTCCGGCGTGAGTTGCGCGATGGCCTCGTCGTGCTTGCCCTGCGCACTCAAGAACATCGCCATGAATGGACGTATGCCGTGCATGTTTGGATGCTTCTCGACGGTGTCGCGCATCAACTCTGCGGCAGCGTCGGTCTGGCCCGTGTAGTAAAGCGCGAGCGCGCGAAACGTTCGCACCAGCGCGTTATCAGGTTCTCCCGCGTTATCAAGCTGACGGAACGTTTCCTCGAAGTGGCCCATGTACATTTGAACGAGCGCACGACTATAACTCGCCACCACGTGCGCCGCCGGATCGAGACGTACGAGTCTATCGTAACTCCGAAGCGCCCGTCCGTACTCGCCATCCAAACGATGCAGCAGCGCCTTCACGAAATGGACCACCGGCTCGTTTGGTGCCTCGCGCCGCGCGCGCGCCACTTCATCGCGCGCCTTCTGTTTTTGACCGCGCCACAGGTAAACAAAAACCATCAACATCC
>DASTOZ010000437.1:0-4677 GCA_035762365.1 Pyrinomonadaceae bacterium
GGTCGCTTGAGATATCACGGCTCACAGCTGGTTGGGCCGCTGTTCTTTTCGGCGATGTTCCCCCTCGTTCTACTGTACCGGCGAAAAGGCCACTCGTTCGGTTTCATCCGACGCCTGCGCTTGATCCTGAAACGCAGCATGTTCGAGCGATGCGTGCTGATCGTGGCGGTCTACTTCTTCTTCACTGCTCTGATCGCCGCGGCGTCGATCAGTAAACAGGGAGCGAGCGACAACTATTTTCTGGAAATGGATGTTGCGGCGTGTTTCTTGTCGGGGCTGTTGTTAGCGTGGCTTGCGCGCCGAGTCTCGTTCCGACCTCGACGCGCCCTCGCGCTGCTTCAGATGATCGTGATCTTTATCCTGCTCATCCAAACTGCCGTAAATTTCAGAACGCTGAACTGGACGTCCAGGAACTTCATGCATCCGCCGGCGGATCGCTCGCCCGACGTAGTCAACTATTTGAAAACCGTGCCGGATCCGGTCTACTCGGAAGACATGGTGGTGCTGATGCATGCGGGCAGGGACATTCCCGCCGAGCCGGCGATCATCACGGCGCTGTCCGACGACGGGAAATGGGACCAAAGCGGTTTTGTCGCGCGGATCAAGAATGGTGAGTTCCACGCGATAGTCGTGCGGTGGTCGCTGACCAACCGCGGCCGGTTCACAAAAGAGGTCGCCGACGCCGTTGAGGAACGGTACTACCTATCGAACGACCTGGAACCCTTCAAGCTCTACCTACCTAAATAAACCGTCACAAATTGCTTCGCACAAAGAGTGCCTTTAGCGGAAGAGTATTTCTCACGCAAAGGCGCAAAGACGCAAAGCACTGCCCTGTTTTGAGACTTTTCTTTGCGTCTTTGCGTCTTTGCGTGAAAGATATTCTTCCAACAGACTAAAGGCCCAGGCTGTCAGAGATAATCTCACCGCAGGATTCCATGAATTTTGAGACTGTACGCTCACCCATCAGCAAAACCATCCCGAGTCCTACTCCCAAAACAAGCAGGAGTCCGGTTAGAGCTCTCCCTTTCATGTTGGCACTCCCGTGTAAAGCTAAAACGTTTATTGATTTCCGGAAGGGGAGTTCTTGGGTTCCGCGCGTGCCGTGATTGCTTTCACGCGTGCTCCTTCAACGAACGAAACCAAACTTCCCTGCCGGTACCACACGCCTTGATTGTCTTTCCACGCAGCGTCGACCTCGACGCTCGATCCATCCTGCATTTCGATGATCGTCTTCACCTTCGCGCCGTCAGCACTTGGGGATGTTTGATTTCCGGTGCTGACGGGTCCCTGGTTAAGCCTGGCGGAAACGGGTTCGGCCGGGGTTTGCTGTGAGGGTTGGGGCGAGGCTTCAGCTTGTTCTTCTTCAGTTGGAGATTCAGTCGGCGACGCTTCCGCTTCCGGCACTCGCACGGGCGCGGGCCGCGTTTGCGGCTGCTCACGCACCTCCACAGCCATTGGAGGCCGCTCCTCGGGTTTTTCTGACGCAGAAGTAAAAAACGAATAAGCGAGATACGCACTACCACAGAGAGCAACACCCATGACAATGCCTACGAGTCCGGTCCCAAGCAGGCTTAGGTTCTTTGACGGTGGTCCGTCAGGCACGAGTTCCGTGGTTTCGACGTTGAGTCCCGGGTCCGGCAGAAGTCGTTGACCGTCGACTTCACAGAAAGTCTCGATGTTGCCGTAGACCTGATAACATTTGGGACAACGCTTCATGCGAATTTCCTCAAACGTCCCCGTTAATTACGCCGGATGCGGGTGCTGCGAGCGGAGCGCCGGTTCATCGCCGGAGTCGAGCGCCGCCCTGTAGTCACCGGTGTGACGAGATACTGCTTGATGCTTTCCGTGTAGTGGTAGATGGGCTCGTCGGGAAGATCTTCGGTGGCCTGCTTCTCTTCAGCCGGACCATACGGCGCATCGATCATCGCCTCCAAAACTTCTTCAGGTACGCCGCGTCGTTTCAGCTCGTTCATCACGGACGGAAAAGTATCGAACGTGCATGGCGACGACTTGATCGTTTGGAGGATCGTCTCCGTGCTCAGTTTCCGTTCGACCATTTGCAGGATGTCTTTGTTGTTGAGTGGAGTGACGTCCATGGGGTGTGCGAGGGAAATCACAGGCGCGCCGAGGGCCATAATCACGGCGGCAAAGAGCAGATGAATTTTCTTCACGGCGGAAATCCTTTCACAGCTTCCCGAAACAGGTTCGCCCAGGTGCAGGCACAGATCGATAGTTAACGTGCGTGCGTTTCTACGCAATGAACATGCCAGCAACGACGGTGAGTGATGGCGCAAAAACCTTACAAGAGCGATGGTTTACGACATTTCCCGCTGCTCGTTGCTGTGATGTTTTGTCGCAAGTGCTCACTGACGAGCACCCCTGTGAGGTTCAACAATGTTGGGCCACACGCCTCTTGGACCACGTGAAGATTCGCGCCAGCAGCGGATTTCACGAGCGATGCGCATGTGAACTCCGCACCGCGGTGATGGTCCAACTCGACTGTAAAACACGCGGCACGGTCGTTGCTCATCTGGCTGCGCCGTAACAACTGGAGTGTTGCCGTAATCGGCAGGGAGCGTCCGCTCAGGTGTCCTGAGGATGACGCCTGCACTTCAGCGATTTCAAGCGGGTCTCAAAAATCTGAAGTTGCAGATTCAGCGCAGGCCCTAACAAATAAATTAATTCCCAAAGGAGCAAACCACAATGTTGAAGAGCTTTTTAAAAGACGAGACCGGCGCCGAGTTGGCTGAATATGCAGTGGCCGTCGCCCTCCTCGTCGCGATCGCCATCGTCGTGTACGAGGTGCTTGGTGACGCGATTTGGCAGTCCAACAGCGACACCGCCACGGCCATCGGCACTGCCACCTACAACCCGTAATTCTCACTCTGGTTAAGGGGGAGCCCCAGCGAGAGAAATGCTCCCCCTTCGACTTTCTCTCTGCCCGTGGAGGAAAACCGTGAAAACACTCGAAACCGTCAAGAAGTTTCTAGGAAATGAACAAGGGGCGGAATTAGCGGAATACGCTGTCGCCGTGGCTTTGCTAGTGGCGATCGCATTGGTCGTCTACCGGATCCTCGGCGATGCGATCAATGACAGTAATACCGGAACCGCAGCAAGAGTAAGCAGTGCCACCTGGGCCCCATAAGCGTACGAGCATCAGGTTGCTCGCAAGTAATTGCACGGGGGAAAAAAGAGTGAAAAGCATCAATGATTTTTTGACGGATGAGCGTGGCGCGGAACTGGCGGAATACGCCGTCGCAGTCGCCATCGTGGTGGCGATCGCGATCATTGTCTACAAGGTCCTTGGCGATGCAATCAACGCCAAGATGATTTCTGTGGCCGGTGAGATCGATGCTCCACCGCCAGCGCCGTAACGTTCGCAAACAAAACTTCGTGCGGAGTTGAACTCGGTCATGCCTGTATCGCCCGTTTTTATGAAATTACTATTTCTCGTTCCGTTAGCAGTGGTAGTCATTTACTACGACGTGCGATACCGCCGCATCCCCAATGTCCTGGTAGTCGCGGCATTGATAGCAGGACTGACAATCAACATCAGCTACGGTGGCTGGCGCGGCGCCTTAGCAAGCCTCGGTGGTTTTGCGATGGCTTTCATTCCGATGTTTCTCATGCACGTGTTTGGCGCGATGGGAGCAGGAGACGTAAAGCTCTTTGCGGCCGTCGGCGCAGTTGTGGGTATACCGCTCGTTCCGTTGACGTTCGTCGTCGTCGTGATGCTGGGCGGTTTACTCGGCATCTACTCAATGATTCGCTCGCGCACTGTGTTCAGCACAATGCACGGCGTCCTGCGAATGTTCGTCGGCCTCTTGCCCGGTTGGGAGATGCCGCGATTCTCGTTACCAGCCAATCGACAGCACACGATTCCTTATGGCGTTGCCATCATGCTCGGCAGCGTCATCGCTGTCGCGTTCTTTCGAAGGTAACTCTTGCGCGCTGCCGCGCGCACGTAATCAACCGCTCACCGAAGCGGTCCAGTTTTGAATGGGAGATAAAATCATCATGCGGAACAAACGACTGATTATTGCGCTGTTTGCTGCGGTGGCGTTCGGACTAATCGCCGCGGTGTCGGTGAGCCGCTATCTGGCGAGCGCCCAGGCTTACACCAAGAACCTCAACAACGTCGTGGTGGCTAAGGTTGAGATTCCCGTAGGCACACGCATCGTACCCGAGCAGCTTTCAGTGGTCCAATTCCCGAAAGCAGTCACACCGGAGGGAACGTTCGGCGTGATCGACGAGAAGCTCGTCGGTCGCGTCGCCACCGTCCGGATCTCCATGCGCGAACCGATCACTGAAAACCGGTTGGCGCCCGTTGGCGCCGCGGGTGGACTCTCGTCAGTCATTCCGGATGGTTTCCGCGCGATGACAGTGAAGGTCGACGACGTCGTCGGCGTCTCCGGTTTCATCCAGCCCGGAACGCTTGTGGACATCGTAGTGACGATCGTTCCTCCCGACAATGACCGGCAACGAGAAAAGGTCTCGAAGATCGTTCTTCAGAACATCAAGGTCCTGGCGAGCGGCCAGAACATCGACAAACCAAAGAACGAAAAAGAAACCGAGCGCGTGAAGGCAGTCACGCTGCAAGTCACGCCGCAGCAGGCCGAGAAACTCGCGCTGGCCTCCAGCGAAGGCCGTCTGCAGCTCGTCATGCGTAATTCAGTC
>DASTOZ010000438.1:0-3128 GCA_035762365.1 Pyrinomonadaceae bacterium
ATTTCCCGCAGTGACTGTGCCGTCTTTCGCGAAGACTGGCGGGAGTTTCGCAAGATCCGCGAGCGTTGTTCCCGGGCGATAGTGTTCGTCGCGAGCAAACTTCCGCGGCGCTTTTGGTCCTCCGACGCCGAACGACATCACTTCGTCGTCGAACCTGCCGGACTCAATCGCCGCCTGCGCTTTCTGTTGCGATCGCAACGCGAACTCGTCCTGCTCCGTGCGTGAAATCTCATATTGCCGCGCAAGGTTCTCCGCGGTCTCACCCATGACCAGCCCAGACAACGGATCGCGGAAACCGTCGCGATACATTCCGTCGACGAGTTGCGAATAGCCCATGCGCAAGCCCCAACGCGCGCCTTCGGCGAAATACGGAACATTCGACATGCTCTCTGTTCCGCCCGCGAGCACTGCGTCGGCGCGTCCGAGCATGATCTCCTGCGCTGCGAGCATGATTGCTTTCAGACCAGAACCGCACGCCTGGTTGACCGTGTAAGCGGGCACTGTTTCCGGCAATCCCGCGCCGTATGAA
Source organism: Pyrinomonadaceae bacterium (assembly GCA_035762365.1). Lineage (GTDB taxonomy): Bacteria > Acidobacteriota > Blastocatellia > Pyrinomonadales > Pyrinomonadaceae > PSRF01. The sequence goes on from DASTOZ010000438.1 coordinate 530, forward strand.
ATCTGGCGGCCGACGTTCGGACCGCCGCCAGCCTGGCGCGCGCAACCCCAGATCGATTCAGCGATCTGTTCGGGTTCTAATCGGGCGCGTCGCAAGCTTTCAGACGCGACCAAAACGCCGAGATTCGCCGCCGACCATGACAACAGAGTTCCACCAAATTTGCCGATTGGAGTTCGTACTGCCCCTGCGAGATAAACGTTCTTCATGTTGACCAAAATGGTAGCACAGGGTAGAAATATCGCTGAAACACCTCAGATTTGAGTGTGGTTCCTCACACCATGCTTCAGAAAATTCTTCAGCAACATGCCGAATGGTTGTTCGTCTCCAGCGACGGCGAGGCGCAGTCGCTGCGACGATCCGAGATCGACGTCACCGGATCGGGCAAACGCCTGCGGTTGTCGTGTTGGACTGAAAAGGGCACGCGCACGTGGCGGGTTCTCGATTGGCAGTGGAATGGCGCGACGCTGTTGCTAAACGCGTCGCGCAGATTTGGCGCTGAACGAGCCCGTCTCGAACTTGTTCCACGCACTTCCGCGCGAGCGACCGCTGCCACGATTCGCGCCGCGCGTCAGATCCGTTGCGAGCGTCTGTCCGAACTGGCGCGCGAGTGGCAACCGAAAACAACGATCGAGCGCTGCGCGTTAAGTCCCGGCACGCGTCCCGGACAGCCCGGCCGTTACGCGCGTATCGTTCTGCGCTGGAGAGGCGAGCGCATAGCAGTTACGGGGCCAGTGGTCGCAAGTCAACCTTCATCGGTCGATGCGTTCCTGTCGTCGGCGTTGCTTTGGTTTACACGGATGCGAGATCGCGCGCGGTCGTCGTTTATCGAACAACTGTGGCTGATCGTGTCGGAAGACCTGGCTAGCCCCGCGTGTTATCGCGTCGCACTGTTGCGTGACAGTTTGAAGAACGTCATCAACGTGTTTGTCGTCGACGACGATCTGAATTCGTTATCGCCGCTGACTTGTCCCGAGCGTCAAGACCTTTGGACCAGGAAGCTCGCCCGCTTCCCTCCAGTACCGGCGACGACGACGAGCGAACAAACACGCGCGATTCTCGCCGAAGCACCCGACGCGATCGACGTCGTACATTCTCGTCACGGCGAGACAGTGCGTTACTTCGGACTTCCATTCGCTCGCGTTCGCTCGGTGCTTGGCGTCGAAAGAGTCTGGTTCGGAATCGACAGCTCCTGCCGGCGGTTGCTTGACGAATCATCCTGGCGGGAGTGGCAGGACCTCCTGCGCGATCTGCGCGAGCATCGTTCGTCCACCACCCGCGATCACCGGCACGCGCTCTATCGCACGGCTGCCGAAGCGTGGCTCGAATCGTTGTTGCGCCGTGACATCACCCGACTCGATCCCGGTCTGATCATCGCGCCGCTGCACGCACAATTCCGCACCGCGCCAAGCGGAAAGCTCGGCATCAGACCGATCGATCTGCTCGCGCTGCGTGAGGATGGACGGCTGGTCGTGATCGAATTGAAAGCTTCAGAAGATCGCGAGCACGTGTTGCAGGGCGCTGATTACTGGCGACGCGTCGAAGCACACCGCCGCCGCGGTCACATCGCGAAAGCAAAACTCTTCGGCGACAAACGAATTAAAGACGAACCGCCGCTCGTTTATCTCGTCGCGCCGACGTTGCGCGCGCATCCGGCTTTCCACACACTCGCCCGCTGCATCTCGAGCGACATCGAACTCTATCGCTTCGACGTCAACGAAGACTGGCGCTCCGGCGTGCGCGTCATGCGGCGCATGCGCGTGAATTAGTGTTTGACGAAGATGCTTTCTGGTTCTTTGCTGGGCGCACGCGCAGGGGCGGGCGTGCTTACGGGAGTGGTGATGTGGCTCAGCGTGTCGTCTTTCGAATAGATGCCCGAGATGCGCATCTTGAATTCGTCCGGGTTCGTCGCGTTGTGCAGCGCTTCTTCCTGCGTGATGAGTCGCGACTGAAGCAGGTGAAACAGCGACTGGTCGAAAGTCTGCATGCCGTACTGTGACGTGCCCGCGGCGATCGCTTCGCGAATCATGTAGGTCTTTTCTTCGTTGATGATGTGGTCGCGAATGAACGCTGTCGACACGAGGACTTCGATCGCCGGTACGCGTCCGGGACCTTTTGCTGCACGAACGAGTCGCATCGAGATCACGGCTTTCAAGATGCCGGACAACTGGATGCGGATCGTTTTCTGCTGATGCGACGGAAACGAAGAAACGATTCGCATGATCGTCTCGGTCGCGTCCAACGTGTGCAATGTCGAGAGCACGAGGTGACCTGTTTCGGCGGCCGTCAACGCGGTCTCGATCGTCTCGTGGTCGCGCATTTCGCCGACGAGGATCACGTCCGGATCCTGACGCAGCGCGCCACGCAACGCGTCGGCAAACGAACGCGTATCGACGTCGACTTCGCGTTGCGTCACAAACGACTGCTTGTCGCGATGCAGAAACTCGATCGGGTCTTCAATCGTGACGATGTGTCCGCTGCGGGTCGAGTTGATGGTGTCGATCATCGCCGCCAGTGTGGTCGACTTTCCCGAGCCGGTGGCGCCGGTGACGAGGATCAGACCGCGCCGCTCTTCAGCGATTCTGTCGATGACTGGTGGAAG
>DASTOZ010000439.1:0-4244 GCA_035762365.1 Pyrinomonadaceae bacterium
CTGGACCTGATCATTTCTCCGATCACGGACAAAGTCGCCGAGACGGTAGGCTTCCGAGGCTTGGCGCGCGACATCACCGAACGCAAACGTTTTGAGGAGGCGCTGCGCGACTCCGAAGAGCGTTACCGCTTGCTGTTCGAATCCACACCGCAACCGATCTGGGTCTATAACGAAGACACGCTTTCCTTTGTCGCGGTCAACGAAGCCTCGACGCGCATTTACGGCTACAGTCGCGACGAGTTTCTCTCGATGACCATCAACGATCTTCGCCCCGACGAAGATATTCCCACGTTGATGATCAAGAACGCGTTTGCCGACGAGCTCGTGCTCTCGAGCCCATGGCGTCACCAAACCCGCGACAAGAAGATCATCTACGTCGAAATGAGCTCGCACCCAGTCGTCTTCGACGGGAAGAACAGCAGGCTCGTAATTGTCAACGACGTCACCGAACGAAAACTGCTCGACGAAAAACAGCAACGCCTGCACACTTCGCTGCAACAGTCGGCGATGGAGTGGCGCCAGACGTTCAACGCCATCGATTTTCCGGTGCTGATCGTCGACCTGTCTGGCGAGATCAAACGGTCGAATCTTGCGGCCGAGCAGGTCACCGGCATCGGGGCCGAGGAGATAGTCGGAAAAATGGTCAGCAAGCTCGGCGATTGCGAGCCATGGAAGAAAGCCACCGCGTTGATTGAGACGATCCGTCACTATCAGACGCCGCTTTCCGAAGAGGTAAAAGACGAATCGACCGGAAAGACGTGGGCAATCACTCTTTATCACATCAATGAATTCGGGTCGGTCGGCGAACGCGCAATTTTGATCGCCCAGGACATCACGAAACGCGTCGAACTGGAAGCGTCACTGCGTCAGAGCGAAATGATGTCGCTGCTCGGATCGCTGGTCGCCGGCGTGGCACACGAGGTCCGAAACCCGTTGTTTGGCATCTCGTCAATTCTCGATGCCTTTGAGACTCGGTTCAGCGATCGCACGGAATACCTGCGCTACACGAACGTCCTGCGCGACGAGATCGGGCGGTTGACCGTGCTGATGGAAGAGCTCCTCGAATACGGCAAGCCCTTCCGGGGCGATCTGTACCTGGTTTCAATGGAGGAGATGGTCGCGCGATCCGTCCGCGCGTGTTTGCCGGCGGCGGAAGTGGCGCAGGTGCAATTGAACAGCCAGGTCGAGGAGTCGTTGCCGAAAATCAGGATCGATCGGCGGCGGCTATCCAAAGTCTTCGTAAACCTTATAGAAAACGCCATTCAGCATTCACCGGCCCAAACGACGGTGGTGGTCGAGGCTGGCAAGGTGGTCGACGGCGGGCATGAGTGGGTCCAATGTGCAATCAGAGACTCAGGACCCGGAATACTCGACGAAGACTTGCCCAAGATTTTCGAACCTTTCTTTTCGAAGCGACGCGGCGGGACGGGGCTGGGCCTCGCGATCGCACATCGCATCATGCAGGAACATGGAGGAAAACTCATAGCCGGCAACAATCCCGATGGAGGAGCTTGTATGATCGCCCGCTTCCCCATACCGGCCGAGGGAGATAGCTAATGTCCAGGAACAAGGTCTTGGTCGTCGATGATGAACCCGCGGTCAGATTTGGTATTCGTGATTTCCTGGAACAGCACGGGTACGAAATCGAGGAGGCCGAAAGCTGCCAGGATGCTCAACACCTGTTTCGTAGTTCCCGCCCCGACATCGTAATCGCCGACTACATGATGCCTGACGGCACCGCGCTCGATCTTCTTCCTCGACTCAAAGAGATCGACGCGCAGATCCCCCTGCTCGTATTGACGGCTCACGGTTCGATCGATCTCGCCGTTCGGGCTATAAAAGAGGGCGCCGAACAGTTCCTGACCAAGCCACTCGAACTTCCAACGTTGCTCGTTATCCTCCAGCGTCTTTTGCAAAAACAGCGCAATCACCACAAACAACTGGCCAGCAAGTCGCGGCAAGTGCGGCAGGCGATCGATCCGTTTATCGGCACCAGCGCCGCGATCCGCGCGCTCGCGGATCAGGCAAAGAAGATTCTGCCTACGGAGAGTCCCGTACTGATCCTCGGCGAAACGGGAACCGGCAAGGGAGTTCTCGCGCGTTGGCTGCACGACAACAGCCCGCGCGCCGAGGAGGCTTTCGTTGATCTGAACTGTGCCGGCCTTTCTCGTGAGCTGCTCGAAACGGAACTCTTCGGCCATGAAAAAGGTGCGTTCACCAGCGCCACAGCTTCAAAGCAGGGACTGTTCGAAGTTGCCCACCGCGGCACGATTTTCCTCGACGAAGTCGGCGACGTCGATTTACAGATTCAACCGAAACTGCTGAAAGTGCTCGAGGAGAAACGCTTCCGCCGCGTTGGCGACGTGCGAGACCGGCAAGTCGACGTGAGGCTGATCGCCGCGACGCATCAGGACATAGGCCAATTGGTCCGAGAGAAGAGGTTCCGCGACGACCTCTATTTTCGCATCAGCACGATCCCGCTCTCATTTCCAGCGCTCCGCGAGAGAATCGAAGACATTCCCACGATGGCCCAATACCTCCTCGACAAGGTCGCTGCCGACCTGGGCCGCGGCGAGCTGCGACTCGACGAGAGCAGTATGCAGGCACTCAAGGCTTATTCATGGCCCGGCAACATCCGCGAACTTCGTAACGTTATCGAACGGGCGGTGTTGCTCAGTGACCAGAAAAGTATCACGCTTCAGGACCTCCACTTTGACGGCCATACGCAAGTGGGAACACCCTTTCTCGATACTCGCCTCACACTTGTGGAATTGGAGAAACAGCACATCGAACGAGTCCTCAACGAGGAGCGAGGACGCGTGGAGAAGGCTGCAAAAAGGCTTGGAATCCCGCGAAGTTCGCTCTATCAGAAGATCAAAAAGCACCAGATCGTCACGTCCAAAGTCTAGACTCCAGTCTGAGAACTAGACGTTTCTTAAAGATCTAGACAAATCCACAAACATCAGGTAAGTTCTTCGCCCTCCAAAAAATTAAGGAATTGGGCCAGAACCTTTCCCTCAGGTTTGTAACCTGAACATGGCCCAGGCTTTGCTTAAGTATTCGGCACGTGCCAATGCGATTTGTAAACTCTCGACCCCGACCGAGAGTTTGTCCTGGCTGGTAAACGTCCGAGCGCGCACTTGCCCCGCTGCGCTCTTCCCAAACCAAGCCTTAGCGTCACAACTCCCTCTACGAGGCCGTCGTGCTTTGTAGAATTTAGACAGTATTCAACCTTTAAGGAGCATGGAAATGCCCACGTTTTTGCAGTGGAAAAAAACAATCCTCGCGCTGGCAATCTTCGGAATCGTCAGCGTTTACTCAAGCACGGCCAAGGCCGACATTGTTGTCGTCACAGGAGTCAACAATCAAGGCACGGATAACGTGCTGCTCAATCCGGCAACAGATGTTACGACGGTAACCGGTGTCGTTGGGCAGAACAATCTGGTCGTCAACTTTACATCCAGCAGCGGTAGTGGACTGCTGAACGCTAACCCGTCTGGCCAGGCAACGGTCAGTGGGGGCACGGGGAATACAGCGTTGACCCAGTTAACGTTTGGGTTAGCGAACAACGACACGTTTACTCGCGCCGTTTTCAACATAAATGCATCCACCAGTGGTTCAGTCCTGATTCACGTCGAAGGAGTGAACATCAATGGCGGCTTTTTTGAAGACGACTTCACAGTAGACGCCAATGGCCAAAACTTTTTCACCGTGACGGCCGTTGATGGACAGTTGATCACCAGCATCAGCCTCACGGCAATCAATGGAGCGGTCTTCGAAGACGTACGACAAGTTCGTCTCGGAGGCGGTGAGGTAGAACCTGTTCCGGAACCAGCGAGCATGTTGCTTCTCGGAACGGGACTGCTTGGCGTTGCCGCGGGAGTCCGTAGACGTCTCCGCAAGAAGTAAGTGAGCCGCGGTAGCCTCAGAGGCGCCGTTTACTTCGCGCAATTTTTACTGTGTTACCCGCCTGCGTTTGCCCCGCAGGCGGACTAACATCGGCCCGTAACCTGAGTGTCATGTCCAGAGCAGAGTAATGGTCTGCTCATCTTGTAGTGCGAAAACGCTATTCGATATCGAAGTGCGGCAACGTCGAATTGCGGTACTGAGAGAGGATAACGAACATGGCACGATTGATGAAAACTATTGTGATGACCGCGGTGCTCGCAGGCTTCATGGCAATTGGAGCTTCAACGGCGAATGCCGATCCGGTCACATTCTCAACGTCGGGTGTCTTCACCTGC
>DASTOZ010000440.1:0-7853 GCA_035762365.1 Pyrinomonadaceae bacterium
GATCACGGGCGACGGAGTAATAACTGGAGACGGAGTGATCACCGGTGATGGTGTGATCACGGGTGACCTAGTAACAACTGCGCAGTCAGCGATGCTCAACGGCGACAGTGGTACTATGATGACCGCGGCATCGGACGATGGGAGTGACAGCGTAGACGATTGACCTGCATTTCAGGCGGCACAACAAGTTAATTCGCGTTTGGCCATCGCGCCGCGCGCGCCTAGTCTTACCAACACCGCATTATCTCGCAATGCGATTTGACGGCTTGCAGTTCGGGGAGCCAATCCATTCAGAGGGACGTATGAGTGCGGCAGAAGTAAATGTTAACCGGCATCACTTCGGACAAGTCTACATGTGGTCGCTCGTCATCGCGGGCGCCGTCATCGTGGTGGGCGCGCTTTATGCCTTACCGTTTCGCGACCTGGACACGAGATTTGGTTTTCTGTGTTTGATGGTGATGGCGAGCTCGCTCATCGCCATTCCGATTCCGCGCGTCAGTGGTCGCATTACAGTCGCAGACACCTTTGTTTTTCTGACGTTGCTGATGTACGGCGGGGCAGCGGCGATTCTCGTGTCGGCGCTCGAAGGTGTTGCCGCGACATTGATCATCAGCAAGCGTCCGCGAACGATTCTTTTCAACTCGGCGATTCTCGCGACGTCGACATTTTTTACGGTTGCGGTCCTGAGCTGGATCGTCGGTTCACCGACGACGATTACGGACGATGGTTTTTCTGAAAAGTTCTTTGGCGCGGTCTGCATCATGGCGCTGGTTCAGTACGCCGCCAACACGAGCCTGATCGCGGTCGAGAAGGCTTACAAGATCAAGGAATCAACCTGGAACACGTGGCGCACCTATTACCTGTGGACTTCAGTGACGTATTTCGCCGGTGCGTCGGCGGCGGGAATCATCGCGATCATGATCAAGACGTACGGCTTCTACGCGGTCGTAACGACGGCGCCGATAATCCTCATCATCTGTTTCACCTATCAAACGTATCTCAAGAACATCGAAGCGTCGGTGGCCCAAACCGAGGCCGCGCGACTGCACGTCGAAGAACTTTCACGCTACATCGGCGAGTTGCAACGTTCGGAAGAAGCACGCGGGAACCTACTCGTGCGGGCCGAACGTGCGCGAGCGGAAGCAGAAGCGGCGAATCGAATCAAAGACGAGTTTCTCGCCACGCTTTCGCATGAGCTGCGCACTCCGCTGACGTCGCTGCTGGGATGGTCGAGCGTGCTTCGTGAAGCGAAACGCGATGAGAAGGTCTTGAGCCAGGGACTCGACGCGATCGATCGCAACGCGCGCGTGCAGGCGCAACTCATCGACGATCTGCTCGACGTGTCGCGCATCGTCTCCGGCAAGTTGAATCTCGACGTGCGCCCGTTGGACATCTCCTCGGTAACACGTGCCGCGATCAACGTCGTGCGTCCGGCCGCGGACGCGAAGAGCATCACGTTGGATTACTGGGCCCAACCGGGTTTGGGTGCGATCTCCGCCGACTCCGCGCGTTTGCAACAAATCATTTGGAACCTGTTGTCGAATGCCGTGAAATTCACTCCGCAAGGCGGGAAGATCACGATCCGCATCACAAAGGAGAAGTCGCACGCGAAGGTGACGGTGCAGGACACGGGGCAGGGAATCGACGCGGAGTTTCTGCCGCGCGTGTTCGATCGGTTTCGTCAGGCAGACAGTTCGACGACGCGGAGTTTCGGCGGGTTGGGACTCGGACTCGCCATTGTCCGGCATCTCGTCGAGCTTCATGGCGGAACGGTTTCCGCCGACAGCGAAGGCGTCGGCAAAGGCGCGACTTTTTCCGCGACGTTTCCGCTGTTAACGGAACGAGCGGAGCCGATTGTGCATCCCGGTGAAGTGAACGCGTCCGAAGTTCGATCGCTCGATGGCCTGCGCGTGCTGCTCGTCGACGACGAACCGGAAGCTCGCGAGATTATCAGCACTGTGATCGGCCGTACCGGCGCCGAAGTGAAAACGTGCATTTCAGCGAGCGATGCGCTCGTCAAAGTCGCCGAGTGGCGGCCCGATGTGATCTTGAGCGACATCGCGATGCCCGAAGAAGATGGTTACAGTTTTATCGGCAAAGTGCGATCGTTGCCGCGAGAGAAAGGCGGCGAAACACCGGCTGCGGCATTGAGCGCTTACGCGCGCGACGAGGATCGATTGCACGCATTGGCGGCGGGTTACCAGATGCACATCGCGAAACCGATCGGCGCCAGCCAACTCGTCACAATGGTTGCGAAACTTGCGGGCCGCGAAAGTTGAGTCGCTGAAAATCTTAAAAATCCGTATTTCTCTCGACCACGGAATTATGTAAAGTAGCGCCATGAAGCAGGCGCCGGTAGGAATTGGCATCGTCGGGACCGGGTTCGCGCGCACCACCCAAATTCCCGGTTTCCGCGATTGCATGGGTGCGAGAGTCGTCGCGATCGCGAGTCGTCAACGCGAACGCGCCGAAGTAGTCGCGAAAGAATTCGGAATCGATCACGTTGCGCACGACTGGCAGGAGTTGGTCCAACGCAGCGACGTAGACCTCGTCAGCATCGTCACTCCTCCTTCAACCCACATGGAGATCGCGCTCGCGGCGCTCGGACACCGCAAGGCCGTGCTGTGCGAGAAGCCGATGGCGTTGAACGCCGAACAGTCGGCGCGCATGGTGGAGGCCGCAAAGTCCAGTGGTGCGCTCGCGTTGATCGATCACGAACTGCGTTTTCTCAACAGCCGCCGCACGATGCGGGGCATGTTGCAAACAGGCGCGATCGGGACAGTCCGTCATTGTAATTACGTCTTTCGTTCCGATTATCGTGCGCTTGCGGATCGAGCGTGGGACTGGTGGTCGGACGCGGCGATGGGCGGTGGGACGCTCGGCGCGATCGGATCGCACGTGATCGACTCGTTTCGCTGGATGCTCGAAACGGAGATTAGCAAGACGCTCGGCATGCTCTCCACGCACATCAAGCAGCGCAACGACAAATCGAGCGGCGAGCAGCGCGCGGTCACCACCGATGACGAAGCGAAGCTGCTGTTTCGTTTCGCTGATGGTCCACTGACCGAGGGTGCGACTGGTTCGGCGGCGCTTTCAGTCGTCGAGTCGGGCAAGTATGAAAACCGTCTCGAGATCTATGGCACGAAAGGCGCGCTAATGGTCGAAGAGACGGGCGAACTGTGGCGCTCGCCGACCGGTTCCGGTGTGTGGCGGCCGGTGCAGGTCGATCAGGACCACATGGCCCAGGGAATGCGCGAGAGCAGTTGGTCGCGTGGCTTCACCGCGTTTGCCGTGGCCATCTGCGATGCGGTGCGGTTTGGCAAAACGACGGTTAAAGACGCCGCGACGTTTGAAGATGGTCACCGGGTGCAGCTCGTGCTCGATGCGATTCGCGCGTCGAACGACAGCGGATGCTGGGTAACAGTCCATTGAATCCGCGAAAAACACGGATCGGCGTTGACACAGGCGGCACATTTACCGATTTCGTCTTCGTAAAAGACGGTCAAATTCAACTCTTCAAAGTTCCCTCCACACCGGAAGATCCTTCGCTTGCAATTCGAGACGGACTCGCGCGCATAGCAGGTGCGGTTGATGTGGTCCACGGCACGACTGTCGGCACGAACGCGTTGCTGCAACGACGCGGCGCGCGCACGGCGCTGATCACGACGCGCGGTTTTGAAGACGTGTTAGCGATCGGCCGGCAGGCCCGGCCGGAACTTTACAACTTGAATGCCGTGAAGCCGCCGCCGCTGGTTGACGATGAGCTGCGGTTTGGGGTCGGCGAACGCGTTGTCGCTTCGGGCGAAGTGCTGGAGCCGCTCGATGACGATGAGCTTCCGGGCTTGCGCGAAAGATTGGAACAGGCTGGGGTTGAGTCGATCGCGATCTCGCTGTTGTTTTCGTTTCTGCATCCGGAGCATGAAGAGCGTATTGCCGAGTCGCTCGCGTCGCTCGGCGTCCCGCTGTCGATCTCGAGTCGAATACTGCCGGAGTATCGCGAGTTTGAGCGCACGTCGACGGTGGTTATCAACGCCTATTTACAACCGTTGATGGGCCGTTATTTGAACCGCCTCAGCAACAATGAAAATGCAAAGCACAAAGTACAAAGCACAAAGCTCAACTTACGTGTGATGCAATCGTCGGGTGGCAGCATCTCAGCGGAAGTCGCGGCAGAGGAACCGGTACGCACGATTCTGTCTGGTCCATCAGGCGGTGTCGTCGGTGCGCTTCGTGCGGCGCGATCGGCAGGGATCAGGAACGTAATCACGTTCGACATGGGCGGCACGTCGACCGACGTTGCGTTATGCGACAGCGGCGCGATTCGAACGACGAATGAAGCAGTTGTCGCCGGACTGCCGGTGGCGGTTTCGGTGATGGACATTCACACCGTCGGCGCTGGAGGCGGATCGATCGCGCGGGTTGACGAAGGTGGATCGTTGCGCGTCGGGCCGGAGTCGGCGGGCGCGGATCCGGGGCCGGCTTGTTATGGACGATCGATGTTGCCGACCGTGACGGATGCGCACGTTGTGCTGGGCCACTTCGGCGGCGGTGGCTTGTTGGGCGGCGAGTTTAAGTTGGATGAAGAGCGAGCGAGCGCGGCGTTGGGCGGCCTTGCGGAGGACCTGGGTCGGGTCATGGGGAAACGAGTGAGTTTGATCGCCGCGGCGGAAGGCGTTGTGTCCGTTGCGAACACGAACATGGAAAGAGCGCTGCGGCATATCTCCGTCGAGCGTGGACACGATCCGCGACAGTTTGTGTTGTTGCCGTTTGGAGGCGCGGGTGGTTTGCATGCGGTCGAGCTTGCGCGCGCGTTGCGCATCCCGACGATCATCATGCCGACTGCGGCCGGTGCGTTGTCTGCGGTCGGCGTGTTGGTGGCAGACGTTGTGAAGGACCAAAGCCGCACGGTGATGTTTGGTTACAACTCAAAAGACGTGAGCCGGCTGCCGAAGGTGTTTCGCGAGATGGAGCGCGAGGCGACGGCGGTGTTGCGACGCGAGGGATTTCCATCGTCGAAACAGCGACACGAACGAGCGCTGGCGATGCGTTATCGCGGACAGTCGTTTGAATTATTGATTCATAAGACCGACGGAAACATTGCGGGGGCTTTTCATCGTGCGCATCGCGAGCGCTACGGTTATGCGCAGGAGCAGAGCGAGATCGAGATCGTCAGCGCGCGATTGAGATCGATCGGTGTGGTGGAAAGACTATCGATGCGAAAGATCGCGACCGGGAAGACTGCGACCATGAAACCGCATGACACCGTTGTTGCTTACCTCGATGGCCGTAAACGTGACGTCGGAGTTTACAAACGCTACGAGCTGCGCGGCGGAGCGAAACTGCGAACGCCGTGCATCGTGACCGAGTACTCGGCGACGACGCTGATCTCCGGCGACGCAACCGCCCGCGTGGACCAATTCGGCAACATCCTGATTCAGTTATGAAAAGCAAGTTCGATCCGACGACGCTCGAAATCTACCGCGCGCTGTTTACTTCGGTGGCTGAGGAGATGGGTATCGCGCTGCGACGCACCGCGTTTTCGCCAAACATCAAGGAGCGACGCGATTACTCGTGCGCGGTGTTTGATGCGAAGGGGCGCGTGATCGCTCAGGGCGATCACATGCCGGTGCATCTCGGATCGATGCCGATGGCTGTTGCTGCTGCGCTCGACGAAATCGATTTCGTTCCGGGTGACGTCGTCGCTGTGAACGATCCATTTGCGGGCGGCACCCACTTGCCGGATGTAACGTTAGTGATGCCCGTAGTCTCAGGAAAGCGGATTCTGTTTTACGTCGCGAACCGAGCACACCATGCGGACATCGGCGGCGCGACGCCGGGATCGATGGGACTCGCAACCGACATCTACGGCGAAGGCATTCGCATCCCGCCGATTCGACTCGTGCGCGCAGGCGTGCTCGATCGCGACACGATGCGTTTGCTGCTCGCGAATGTTCGCGGAAACGTCGAACGTCGCGGTGACTTCGACGCGCAGATCGGTTCGTTGAAGACCGGCGCGACACGGCTGCTGGAGATAGTCGAACGCCGCGGTGAGCGTGAAGCGACCGAGTACGCCGTGCAGTTGATCGACTACTCGGCACGATTGATGCGACACACGATCGCGTCGATACCTGACGGTGTTTACGAAGCAGAAGACGCACTCGACGATGACGGCATCGAAGACCATCCCGTACGGATCGCGGTGAGAATCAGCGTAAAAGGCGATCGCGCGACGGTTGATTTTACTGGCAGCGCCCCGCAGGTCACTGGCGCGATCAATGCGGTCGAGGCGATCACCGTGTCGGCGGTGTCGTACGTGTTTCGCTGTTTGATAGGCGGTGAAGTTCCGGCAAGCGCGGGTTTGATGCAGCCTATCGACGTGATTGCTCCCGCCGGAACGGTAGTCAATGCGAACCCTCCTGCGTCAGTCGCCGGTGGTAACGTCGAAACATCGCAGCGGATCGTCGACACGGTTTTCAAAGCGCTGTCGCAGGCGTTGCCCGATCGGATTCCGGCAGCGAGCCAGGGAACGATGAACAACCTCACGATCGGCGGCATCGACACACGTACCAACCAGGAATTCTCGTATTACGAAACCGTCGCTGGCGGAATGGGTGCGCGACCGTCGGTGGACGGCATGAGCGGAGTGCACACGCACATGACGAACAGCTTGAACACGCCTGCTGAAGCGCTCGAGTACGCCTATCCGTTACGCGTGCGTGAATATCGATTGCGCCGTGGTTCGGGTGGTCAAGGGAAGCAACGTGGCGGTGACGGCGTCGTACGCGAGATCGAAACGATCGTCCCGGCGCGCATGTCGCTGCTGGCCGATCGACGCAAGCGTGGACCATATGGCTTATACGGCGGGTCTGAAGGCGCACGCGGCCTCAACCGCATCAACAACCAATCAGTCGCCGCCAAAGGATCACACGAATTAAAAGCAGGCGATCGTATTCGAATTGAGACTCCCGGCGGCGGTGGTTGGGGAGATCCGGGTTAGGTGGTTAAGCGTCGGTAAATGCCAGGTAGTCGTTCCGGTAACGACAACACATCGTCGATGATCGTGTAACCAATCTCGCCGTACAGGTCGCGCAACTCAGCCTCCGACTCGCGATCGATCGTTATACAAAACGGCGTGATGCCTTCCGTCTTCGCCTGCTTCAACGCCTCGCGCGTGTCCTCGCGCGCATAACGCGCATCGCCATAGTCGTGATCGTACGGGCGGCCGTCTGAAAGCACGATCAGCAATCGCGTCCGCGCATCCTGTTTCGCCAGCCGCGCGGTGGCATGACGAATCGCGGCCCCGAGCCGCGTGTTGTTCTGATAATTGATACCGCCGATGCGCCGTTTAACTTCATCGTTGTACTTCTCGTCGAAGTCCTTCACGACGTAAAACTTCACATTCCGCCTGCCTTCAGACGTGAAGCCATTAATTGAATAGACATCGCCCACAGCTTCCAGCGCCTCGCTCATCAAAACCAACCCTTCTTTCTCGATCTCGATGATGCGTCTTCCCGGCCGCGTGTACGGTTGCAGCGGATGACGCCCAATCGTCCGCGCCGTCGACGACGACTGGTCCAACAAAAACGACACGGCCACGTCGCGCCGCCGCCGTAAGCGTTTCGTGTAAATACGTTCCGACTGTTGCCCGTCAGCACGACGATCGATCACGTAGTCGATCACCGCGTTCAGGTCAAACTCTTCGCCATCGACTTCATTCGCGACCCGCGTCAAATTCTCCGGCTTCATCAACTGAAACTGGTGCCGGATCGACGAGATCACGCCCTTGTGACGCTCTTTCGTTTGTTCGACAAACGCGCGGTCGCCCTGCTTCACTTGCTTCTCGATGACGCGAC
>DASTOZ010000441.1:0-6259 GCA_035762365.1 Pyrinomonadaceae bacterium
ATGAACGAGCCTTCTGCCTTAGCTGATTGGACTCCAGAACAACTCGCTCTGGGTAAGAGGTGGGTCGAGACGTGGAAACTTGCCGCCGCCGACCTCGAGCGGATTAGGCGCAAGGAAATTAGAGAGCTCGATACCTATAAAACAATCTCTCTGCTTTGCGGATCAGCGGACCACACGAAGCCGCCTTATGCTCCGAAGCCCTGGTCGGGTCTGATCGAGCAACAACAGTTGTTCAAGAAGGCAGTTGGCCGTGAATGAAGTTATTCAGGCCGCCGCCGAGCTTCAAGCTGTCTGTCAGTCGCAAGGCTGGCAGTTTTGCTTCATAGGTGGGCTTGCGCTCCAGCGTTGGAGTGAACCGCGCGAAACCGTCGACGTTGATCTTTCTTTGTTTGCCGGCTTCGGACAGGAACAGCAATTCAGTAATGTTCTTCTCAAACATTTCGAAGCCCGAATTTCGGACGCAGAGCGTTTCGCGCAGGAACGTCGAGTGTTGCTACTCCGCTCAAGTAAAGGCGTAGGTCTTGATGTGGCGCTTGCTGCGTTGCCCTACGAAGGTTTGGTTATCGAACGTGCTTCTTTCTTCGACTATCCACCGGGTATTCCTTTGCGCACGTGTTCGGCTGAAGATCTAATCGTGCTGAAGGCTTTTGCGGGACGCAGTCAGGATTGGGTGGATATCGAAAAAATCATTGTCCGGCAAACCAGAAAGCTCGACTGGAATTACATTTGGGAGCAGTTGCGCCCGTTGGCAGAATTAAAAGACTCGCCTGAAATTCTTCAACAGCTCGAAGTCCGTCGAATTGAATACGAGCAGTAGACAATAAGAATCGCGAGTCACCGGCCTTCATTGCCCCGGCGCTTTCTTCCGCGGCAGCTTCTCGTCGCGCATCGCGGTGTTATACAAAAATGCCGCCATGATCGTTGCGGCTTGCTTGAGATCGTCGCCCTGAATGCGATCGAAGACGTCCTGGTTTGAATGGTGCGTGAGGGTCTCATATTCGATCTCGTCCTGAATGAACTGAAAACCGGGCAAGCCGATCGCGTCAAACGACAGATGGTCCGTCCCGCCGGTGTTCGACGCTGTCAACGTCGCCGCACCCAGATCGCGAAACGGCTGCAACCATTGTCGAAAGATCGGACGCACCGCTTCGTTTCCCTGCAGGTAGACGCCGCGGATCTTGCCAGTCCCGTTGTCGAGATTGTAATACGCAGAAAGTTTGTCGTACTCAGGACCACGCTTGATCGCTTTCGCACTACCTCCCTGGACCAGACGCATGAAACTCGTGTCTTTCGACTCGCCACTCGGGCTGCCAAAGTGCTTCGCAACGTAAGCTTCTGAACCAAGCAGCCCCTGCTCTTCACCGCTCCACAACGCGATCCGAATCGTGCGCCGCGGCTTCAGGCCTAACGCTTGAATGATCCGTACCGCTTCCATCGCCGCCGCCACTCCCGCACCGTTATCAGTCGCACCGGTACCTGAGTGCCACGAATCCATGTGGCCTCCAATCATCACGATCTCGTCTGCTTTGTCAGACCCCGGAATCTCGGCGATCGTGTTGTAAGCCATCAACGCATCTTTCGAGAACTGCGAAACCAGCGACACCTTCATCCGCAGCTTCTCGCCTGCCTTGATCATCCTCGCCAGACGGTTGTACTGATCAACCGCGACGACGATTTGCGGCACGACCGACGTGGCCTCCACGTCGTAAGATTTTTTGCCAAAGAACATGCTCCGCACCGTCGCGAGCGGGGATGACATGTCGAGATCCGCGGCGACTAACGCTTCTTCAGCGAAAACGATTCCGCCGTCGCCTCTACTTGGCGACACGATAAGCGCCGCGCCTTCGGTCTTCAAAAACTGCAACTGCTTGATAAAGAAGATGCGGTTCTTGAGTAGCTGCTGAAGCATCGGACTCGCCAAACGCGCTGCAAAGTCTGAGTCGGCCGCGTCACCCGCGTCGGCAAGCTCGAGCAGTTGTTTATCAGTCAAACGAGTCGCGCGTGGATCGAAGCGCGCCTCGACGTCGCGTACTGGTCCAAACATGACGATCTTTCCGCGCAGTTGACCTTTGAAACGCGCGAGATCGGCTTCGTCTTTCGCGTCGAGGAAAACGACGTCGGCGAGCGGAACATCAACCGCCGGCGACCACGCCAGAGGGATGGCAAGCAACGGTATCGACTGCGGCTCGACCACCTCGGCGTAGAAACTCTTCAACACCCAACCGCGCCCGAAAGGTCCCCACTCTTCGAGGTGCGCATTCTGCAATCCCCACTTTGCCAGTTGATCCCGGGTCCAATTGTTTGCGCGCTTCATGTTCTGCGATGCGGTGAGTCGCGGACCGATCACGTCGGTCAGGTAGCTCAACGTTGGCATCACTTGAGAGCGCTTCAAACCCTCTTCTCTGATGCGAACAATCGGATCGTTCGGATCGACTGACGGCGTCGGCGACGGCTGCTGCCCGAGCACGCGGGCACAAGTGACCAGAACGATAAATGCGAGCGCTAATGCTGCATGTTGACGCTGCGGCATGATAAGTTTCTCCCGAGGTTTTTTTGGACGACCCTGATCGGTTAATGTTTGGACGCGTGCAGCTCAGGGTGTCAAAGGCTAATACATGGATGTAACGACGCGCAATTCGTTTCGGGCATACGGCCTCGCTTTCGCCGCATTGATCCTGGCGATACTGTTGCGTTGGGCCCTCGATCCACTGATGGGCTCTTCGTTGCCGCTCGTCACTCTTTTTGGGGCGGTCGCCGCGGGGGTGTGGCTGAGCGGATACCGAGTTGCCATTCCGGTCGTGATCGTGGGATATGTCGCTTGCAATTATCTGTTTATAGCGCCGCGATATAGTTTCGATATTGTTAGTGTTGAGAACCAGGTGGGGTTCGTCGCTTATCTCTTCACCTGTTCCCTGATCATCATCTTCGGCGAAGTCGCGCGCGCCGCGCAAACACGAACCGCTGAGAGTCGCGAGGTGTTCCGAGTCACTCTGCGAAGCATTGGCGACGCGGTCATCACGACCGACATCGAAGGACGGGTCACGTATATCAACGGCGTGGGAGAGTCGTTGACTGGCTGGTCGCACGCCGACGCGGTGGGCCAACCGCTCGAGGAGGTGCTTCGCATCGTCAACGAAGCCACGCGACAGCGGGTCGAGAACCCGGCGATGAGAGCGTTGCGCGAGGGTATCATCGTGGGTCTCGCGAACCATACCGTACTGATCAAGAAAGACGGGAACGAATGTCCTATCGACGACAGTGCCGCGCCGATTCGTGACGAACTGGGACAGGTGTCAGGATGCGTGCTGATCTTTCGTGACGTCACCGTCCAACGCCTGGCCGAACAGGAAAAAGCGAAACAACTGCTGACGGCTCGACTGCTCGCGTCGATCGTCGAGTCGTCAAACGATGCCATCATCGGCAAATCACTCGAAGGCATCATTCAGAGTTGGAACGCGGCGGCTGAACGGCTGTTCGGTTACACCGCCGAGCAGGCCCTCGGACGTCACATCTCATTCGTTATTCCGTCCGAACGGATCGACGAAGAAGATCGGATCGTCGCCAAGTTGAAGGCCGGACAACGGATCGAACAATACGAAACCGAACGAATACGCAGCGACGGTCAACGCATCATCGTTTCGCTAACGATCTCGCCGATCAAAGACGACTCGGGCAACGTGATCGGCGCCTCGAAGATCGTGCGCGACATCACGGATCGAAGGCGACTCGAGGACAACCTGCGACGGCTCGCGGCCGATCTGTCCGAGAACGATCGACGCAAGAACGAGTTTCTAGCCACGCTGGCCCACGAGCTCAGAAACCCACTGGCGCCGATGAGCAATATGCTCGAAGTCGTCAAACGCGCAGGCGGCGATAGCGAGACGCTCAGGCGAGCGCACGATACGATCGAGCGACAGCTGGCACAGATGGTGCGGTTGGTCGACGACCTGCTCGATCTGAATCGCATCACGCACGACCGGCTCGAGTTGCGACGCAGTGAGGTCGAGCTGTCGTCGGTGATTCAGCAGGCGATCGAAGTAGCGCGGCCGCTGATCGATGCCGCTGGTCACAATCTGACAGTTGACCTGCCGGGGGAACCGATCTGCCTGAACGCCGATCGCGCGCGTTTAGCCCAGGTGTTTGGCAATCTGCTCAACAACAGTTGTAAATACACGAGTCCGAACGGAGAAATCCGGCTAGGTGCGCAGCGCGACGGCGATGACGTAGTGGTGACCGTCAGGGACAATGGCGCCGGAATACCGCCTGACAAACTGAACAGCATTTTTGATATGTTTATGCAGGTCGACCGGACGGCCGAACAATCGCAGGACGGACTGGGTATCGGTCTGACGTTGGTGAAACGATTGGCGGAGATGCACGGCGGATCGATCGAAGCAAAGAGCCGCGGCGAAGGACAAGGAAGTGAATTTGTCGTGCGGCTGCCCGTTCTCGAAAAGCAAACTGAGGCTACGGCGCCTGCGAGTGATGCGGCGGCGGAGCCGTCAGCGAAACGACGGATTCTGATTGTCGACGACAACAAGGACTCGGCTGATTCGCTGGCGATGCTGTTGCAGATCACGGGTAACCAGACGTACATGGCCCATGACGGCATCGAAGCTGTCGAAGCGATTGAAAAGCACCGTCCGGAGGTTGTATTGCTGGATATCGGTCTGCCGAAGCTGGATGGACACGAAGTTTGCCGTCGCGTGCGCGAGCAGCCGTGGGGTAAGGACATCGTCCTGATCGCGTTGACGGGCTGGGGCCAGGACGACGATCGCCGCAAGTCGGAAGAAGCGGGGTTTAACGGGCATCTCGTGAAGCCAGTGGATTACGATAAGCTGTTGGAGTTGTTGGGTGGATCGCTCGACTGATTATGAAAATCATCATCGCCCTTTGTTTGCTGCTGATCGCGACATCGACTGCGGTCGAAGCGCAGAACAAGAAGCGTCCCTTGACGCGAGCTGAAACGCGGGAAGCCGAACGGTTGCTGGCGGAACTGGGTTATTGGACCGGTCCTGTTGACGGCGTATTCGATCCGGCGACGCGTTTTGCTTTGATTGCTTTTCAGAAATGGGAGCAACGGCCAATCACCGGCGGGTTGACCGCTGAAGAGATTCAAGCAATGCGGACCAGCGCGAAGCCGGCGCCGCGCGACGGCGATTACGAACACGTCGAAGTTGACGTCGATCGGCAGGTGCTGATGATCTTCGACGGCAAAGGCGGCGTTCGGGTGCTGCCGGTCTCGACGGGCACTGACAAGCCGTTCTTTTACGACGGGCAGGAGAGCATTGCCTACACGCCGCGCGGCCGTTTCGTTGTTTATGACAAAGGTATTGGTTGGGACAAGCTGTTTCCGGGCATGTACTACGCGAATTACATCAGCGGCGGGATAGCGATTCATGGGTACACGAGTGTGCCGAATGTCCCGGCGAGTCATGGTTGTGTTCGGATACCGGTATACGCCGCTCGCGAGGTGAGCAAACTCTTGCCGTTGGGAACGATCGTATTGGTCTACGATAAGGTGTCGTTTGTTTCGGCGAAGTCGTGGGTTGAAAATCCGAAACTCAAAGAGGCGGCACTGGCGAACAGCGTCGTGTATTGATTGGTCAATTAGTGGCCCACAGCGCAACGAGGGCGGGCAAGATCAACCAGAGCAGTCCCTTCACCAGGAAGAAGAGAAAACCCCAAAATCCGAGTCGCTTGATCCAGACGGCGGCCTTCATATCTTGATACGCGTGATTGTGACCTAGAAAGGCACATAAGAAAAGGCCCGCTCGAGATGACGAGCGGGCCTTTTGTTGAATATCCCGGCGACTTCCTACTCTCCCACGCAGTTTCCCGCGCAGTACCATCGGCTCCAGCAGGCTTAACTTCCGTGTTCGGGATGGGAACGGGTGTGACCCTGCCGACAAAATCACCGGAAAACTTGTTAGAGCTTTGTACTTTGACTTTGCTCTTTGTGCTGATCCGTGAAATTCACGAACAAAGCACAAAGAACAAAGTACAAAGCTCAAAAATCGAATAGCGACTTAGGCAAGTCTCACGCGCAAGCGCGAGTGCTTGTTGCTTGAGTAAATTTTATGGTCAAGCCAAGGGACTGATTAGTAGTGGTCAACTGAACGCATTACTGCGCTTACATATCCACCCTATTACCTCGTGGTCTACAAGGAGTCTCACTGGCAGGTCTAATCTTGGGTCTGGCTTCACGCTTAGATGCATTCAGCGTTTATCCATGCTCCACTTAGCTACCGAGCGCTAC
>DASTOZ010000442.1:0-2494 GCA_035762365.1 Pyrinomonadaceae bacterium
GAACGGCTCGCGCGCCGGTTGCGAGGATTTATTTAAGCGGATGGTAATACGCAAGGATTTTCGCCAACTTATGAGAATAGACTCACCGGGACCCCGGTTGTGAGGTCAAAAGAAAAACTGTGGTGCATCTGACTCAAAAACAGATTGAGGACTACTGCAAGCACGAGTTAACGGCTGCTGAAGTGCTTTCAGTCACTGACCATCTCGGCGCTTGTGAGGTCTGCCGGACGCAGATCGAAGCCGTGGGAAACGGCGACGCGGCGTTCTTCGAGTTGCGATCGCAGGTGTTTGAAGATGCGATGGAGAACGAATCGGAGTTGACGAGTACGCATCTGACGATGGACAAGGCGGCGGCGTATGTCGATCGACATCTCACCGGCGAAGAGTTGCGGACCATCGACGATCATCTCGCGCATTGTCACGACTGTGTTCTTGCGGTCAACGACCTGCGCGCGTTCAGAAACGAGATCGCACCGTCACTCGATCGCGAGTATCAACCCGGGTATCAGCCTCAAGTGACGACAGTTCCCTGCACTGCGAACACGCCGCGGCGGGGTTCGCTGGCAGCGTTCACCGCGCGGGTCCGTGCGTCGTTTTTACCAGCCGTCGCCACCGCAGCGTTGGCCATACTGCTTTTATCACTCATCGCCTGGTTGGCCTGGCGAAAGCCACAGCAACACGAACCGCAGATCGCGAACACGCCCGGGCCAGCGTCGCAACCGAGTGCGTCTCCCCAAGTTACTTCGCCTGAGCCTGTGCCGCCAGCACCCGCTGTCGTCGCACAAGTTAACGACGGCTCACGTGTTTTGACGCTGGACCAGCAAGGCAAACTCTCGGGCGCGGATGATCTTCCGCCCGCACATCAGGAGTTGGTAAAGAAAGCACTTACCGGCGGACGAATCGAAAAGTCGTCGCAACTTCAGGGACTCTCGCGGCCGCCGAGTTCGTTGATGGGTTCCGACGACAGAAAGAACAGTTTCGCCGTACTCGAACCCATCGGCAACGTGATGCTCACAAACCGTCCGACTTTTCGCTGGACAGCTTTGGAAGACGCAACGGGTTACGTCGTCGAAGTCTTCGACGAGAAGTTCAATCCCGTCACTGCAAGCCAACAGCTCACCGCGCTGACGTGGATGACAACACTGCCTCGCGGCCACGTCTATTCATGGCAAGTCAAAGCAATGAAAGACGGGCAGGAGATCACGTCGCCACGTCCGCCGGCGCCGCAGGCGAAGTTCCGTGTTCTGGACCAAACGAAAGCAAACGAACTCGACAACGCACGTCGCATTCATCCCACATCACATCTGCTACTCGGTGTGCTCTACGCCGACGCCGGATTGTTGCGCGAAGCCGAACAGGAGCTTCGCCTGATGCAAAAAGAAAATCCGAATTCCGAGCTTGCGCGCAATCTGCTCCGCCAGGTGCAGTCGCTCCGACGCCAGTAATAACTATTTCCATTGCCAATGCTAATCCACTGACGATCGCGGCGGCTGCTTGCACAAATAGTGCCTTTAGATTTCTCACGCAAAGGCGCAAAGACGCAAAGCACCGCTGGGTTTTGAGACTTTTCTTTGAGTCTTCGCGTCTTTGCGTGAGAGATCTTCTTCCAACAGACCTCCGCAGAGGCTATGTGAGTACTTTTTGTTACCAGGGCCTCGCCAGATACGCGCTCTTATTTTCCCCCGTCGCCGACCAACACAAATCCCGCCCAGTAAAACGGATGGCTCGTCTCAGGATTGCGCATCAGCTTCAAGGCCGCCTGCCGCAGCGCTTCTGCTTTGTCCGGAGTAGTTTTGTTCGAAATAAGGGAGCGATGGAAGTTGACCATCAAATCGCGCGTGCCCGCGGATTCGACTTTCCATTGACTGACGACGATCGAAGGAACACCCGCGATGAACATGGCCCACGAGAACCCGATCATTCCTTCGCCGCCGCCGATGCGCCCGCGCGCGGTTTCACACGCGGAAAGCACAGCCAGCTCGGCTTTCAGATCGAGCTGCATCAACTCCCACGCTTCCAACAAGCCGTCGTCGTTTGGTCCACTTTCGGCGAGCGTCAGGTATGAATACATTGGCGAGGCGTTGTTGAGCGTCCCGTGCGTCGTGAAGTGAAGAATGCCGGCGTCGCCCGCTTCCCTTTTCAACAGATCCTCACGCGCCTGACTGCCGACGTAGATCCTGCTGCGTGAAGCGCCGTACAAACGACCGAGCGCTTTGACTTCTTCACCGGCTTCGGGCAGCGGATCGAGATTGTGATTGCGCAAGCTCGATCCATTGCGCTTGACCGGCTCGCCGTCGCGCAACTGCGTATTTCCAACCGCCAACAAGCTTACGGGAAGATGACTGGCGGACTGGTTCCGCGCGAGCGCGCTTCGTCGTTTCGCCATCTCGCGCAGCACAGTCAGCGACGGCGCGTAAGTGATCGAAGCGTCTTCGATGAGATAACGGTTCGCGTTGGTGACGAGGGCCTGAAACGGCAGGTCCCACAAACTGCT
>DASTOZ010000443.1:0-2148 GCA_035762365.1 Pyrinomonadaceae bacterium
CAACTGCTAACGAAACTGGAAGAGTCGCACGGCGTAAAGGACCTGGCGGACTTGTGCCTGCTGCACGACATGGTGGATCCTATCCCTCCAAAACCTCAATCTCAGTCTCAGCCGGTGGTCGCTTCATCAACCGTCGTGCTATCACAAAAGCCAGAATAGCCACGGCGAGCCCGAGTCCGATCCACGGGTAGTACTGCGCGAGGATGGCCTTCGCCTCCGCGCCATACCGCACCGCAAAATACCCCTCCAACAGGAAACGAAACGCGCGTCCGACGACGATCGCGATCATGAACCGCACGAGACTGAACCGAAACACGCCTGCGGTAACGACGAACAACTTGAACGGAAACGGTGGCGGCAACAACGTCGCAACCAGCACCGCGGCCATGTCGTAGCGCTCGATCAATTCTTTGACGCGCTTCTGTTTCGCTTCCGAGAAGCGGCGCAAAGCACGCGCTCCGGCGCGACGCGAAACCAGGTAGAGGATCCAGCAACCCAGGGCCGATCCAGCCGTCGCCATGAACGCGTAAAGCAACATCCAGCGCGGGTGCGCGGTGGTTAGCAACAACATCAACGCGTCGGCACTGCTCGGCAGCGGGACGAACGTCGAGTCGAGCAGGGCAACGGCAAACAGACCAAACGCTCCGAACGTTATCAGGTATTCGGACACTTTCGTGAGGCCTTTAGTCACGGGGGAAATAAACGACTTCAATCAATAGCCCTTTCAGAGTCAACAGGTTCTTCGCCGACGCTCTCGCCATCCGTGGCGGGCGCCAATGTTCGCCGGCGACGATTAACTATCAGATAAATGATGCCGCCCACAAGCGCGAGCGAACCAACGATGCTGACAATCATCAACCCGTTGTCTTTTAAAAACAGCAGCACCCTGCGGCCGTAGAACACCGCGAGGATGCCTTCGACGTAGTAACGGAACGATCGCGCGATCATCACCGTCAACAAAAACTTCCAACGCGGATACTCGAGCGCGCCCGCCGTCGCGACGAAGATTTTGAACGGCAACGGCGGCGGCAGTATCGCCGGAATGCCGATCGCCAGAAACCCAAACCGTTCGTACGCTCTTTCGACGCGCTTGATCTGTTCCAGCTTGAACCGCTTGCGCAACACCGCTTGCCCACCGCGCCGCACGATCGAGTAAAGCACATTGCACCCGATCACCGATCCGGCTGCGGCGAACAGCGGAAAATAAAACGCGGCGGTCGGGTATTTGTAACAACGTCCGACGACGAGATAGTCGTTGATCTCCGGGAGCGAAAGAAGGGACGAATCGAGTGCGCCAATGATGATCATCGCGGGCGCCGCGATGTACAAAGGCATACTGATGACGTTTACTTCCAGCCATTGTGCCACCCGCCATAACCAGTCGACCATATAATTCCTGGTTACTTGACAGGCGCGAAGACAGCCGGTGTGTCGTAAGTAACTCCAACCGTGAATCCTGAGTTTGGACTAAAGCTGGTGAGACCCTTGATGCCCGCGAAATCGAAGCGTAATCCCGAAGCACGAATCTGCATGCCGAGTCGCGCTTCGGCCATCGACTCGGTGCCGAGTGGACCATTACCCGGACGCGTGTTGGCCCGGCCGTTGACCTCGCCCGCAATGCTGAATTGCTTGTTGATGCGATAGATTCCGGCAAGCCCGTACGTGATCACGTCGTTCTGTGAAAAGAGCTCGGTCGGAGCGGTAAGAATCGCCATGCCGAGGTTGCCGAAAGTATTGAAGCGTCCGTCCGGTCCAAACTTCTTACCGACGAGGATCGATCCAAACGCGTTCGTCTGGTTAAGACCAATCCCGGTCCCCTGGCTCGAGTTTGGCAGTTGCACGCCAAAACGAAAACCGAGCGATGGACCGCGACGCGTTTCGTTACGCAGCTTGAACTTGGCAGAGAGCGTGAAGTCACCGGTATCGTTTGTCGAATTCGCGCCGGGCAGTAATTGGAGCGGGATGGCTGATGGCCCGCGCGAGTTGATGCTCACGTAGTTCTGCGCGACTCCCTCGATCTGAAACTCGACGTTCGGTCCCATGCCGAAGCTGATGCCGATCACGCCGACGCGTGTCAGATCACCTTTGATACCGGAGACGGGATACGTCGCGCCCTGCATGAAATCGATGCCGGCTTCGATGCGCATC
>DASTOZ010000444.1:0-5247 GCA_035762365.1 Pyrinomonadaceae bacterium
CGATGTCGTCAGAACCGCCGCGGTTTCGCTGTTCGTCAGGAACTGGTCCGGCGAGTTCATCGAGCTGTGTTGCCAATCCCTGCTCGCGCGACTTCAACTCTTTTTGCAACGCTTTCGCCAGTGTTTGATCGGCTTCGCTCCATTGCGGCAGACCGACCTCCTTGATGTTCGCGTACGCAGCTTCGGCCATGGGCCGGTTGAAGTGTTGCGGCCAGGCTGAACCCAAAACGCGCGACGTCACGGTGGTGTCGGTCATCATCGCGGCGCCCTGGGCCATCTTGTCGCCGATCTCGCGCATGCGCATGATGTGTTCGTAATCGAGCTCGCGGAAGTAGTACCAAACACTCGCGAGACGCGGCACGACGTTCGGTTGATCGCCGCCGTTTGTGATCACGTAGTGCGAGCGTTGTTGCGTGCGAAGGTGTTCGCGACGGAAGTTCCAGCCGACGTCCATCAACTCCACCGCGTCGAGCGCGCTTCGACCCTGCCAGGGCGCTCCCGCTGAGTGTGCGCTCTCTCCTTTGAACGTGTACTCGACGGATACCAATCCCGTCGCCGATGATTGTCCCCACGATGTGCCCAGGTTGTTGCCGACGTGCGTGAAGATCACGACGTCGACGTCCTTGAAGACCCCCTCGCGCACGAAGTATGCCTTGCCCGCAACCAATTCTTCCGCGACACCGGGCCACACTTTGATCGTGCCGGGGAGCTTGCCGTGTTCCATCTGCCGTTTGACGGCGATCGCGGCGAGGATGTTGAGCGGCACGCCGGAGTTGTGGCCTTCGCCGTGTCCGGGCGCGCCCTCGATCAGCGGATCGTGATACGCGACGCCGGGTTTTTGTGACGCCTGTGGAATGCAGTCGACGTCTGAGCCGAGCGCGATGACGGGTTTGCCCGAACCGTACGTCGCGATCCACGCGGTGGGAATTCCGGCGATGCCGCGCTCAATCTTGAAACCTTCCTTCTCGAGCACTCCCGTCAGATACTTCGACGTCTCGACTTCCTGAAATCCCAGCTCGGCAAAGCTGAATACCATGTCGACCATTACCTGCGCCTGTTTCGACATACCGTCGATATCTTTCACAACCTGCGCTTTGTAGTCGTTGCTAGCGGTGACTGGTACGTTCAATAGGAGAACGAGAACACAGATCGTCACGAGAAGTTTGGTCATGCGGGGCTCCTGTACACGCGGATTAAGCTAGTTCCAGTTGTACTTCTGATACTTCGGATCTTCATCGAGCTCGTACTTCTTCAAAAACTCCCACGCCGTTTGATTGAACTTCGACGCTTTGTCGTAATACCAGTGATCGTGGCCCTCGATCTCGATCAGGTCGACAGTAAAACCTGCTTCCTTCAAAGCATCGCGCGTTGCTCGACAATACTTGACGGGCACAAACTGGTCACTATCGCCGACCTGCATCGAGATCGGGATCTTTCGTTTTGCCAGCGTGATGACATCCATATCCTGGCCCGTCAGGGCGCCGGCGTGAATAGCCACGGCTGCGAAGTACTGCGACTCCATCAGACCCATGTGAAGCGAAAACGAAGCGCCGGCCGAGTGTCCGAAAAGATACACCCGGCGCGGGTTGATTGGATACTTCGATTTGAGCTCTTCGACAAGGTCGCGCAGGAAGTCTGGACCATCCTGCGGCGATCCCCAACCGCGCAGGTTCGTCGCGTCAGGTCCGACGATGATGATGTTTTCTTTCTTCGCGTAATCCTTCCACTTTTCAACCAGCGTCACGCCGGTCCGACCCGATCCGTGCAGCATGACGATCAACGGAGCGGGCCCTTTGATGGTCGACGGCACGTAGAGGTAATAGGCCCGCTCCTTACCGTTGGATTTGATCAACTCTTTCGTGATGTCGTCTTTCGCGAAAGCTGAGGGGACCGCTGCGAGCAGCAACGCAATCGCGAGAGGGAGTCGCGGATTCATGGGCAATTCCTTTCGGGTCAATGGATGGCCGTGCTCTAACTCACTGTTTGTAGATCATAATGAGGCGAAGTATATGACTGACAGTTGCACGTTATCAAAATGCTGCGGCCGTGGGTAGCTAGGGCACTCAAACTGGTATATGGGACCAGCAGTCAGATTTGAACCCGGTGCTGCTCAGTTTATATTCCCGCCAAACCATAATGAATTCGGTGGGATTGGGTTATGAGCGAGTTGACTAGATTTTGGTTTGAATTCAACAAGTCTACGGAAGACTTGACGAACTACGTTCTGGGTTGGGGCCTAGGCTATGGATGCGGCGTCACCGCACGTAATTATGACGACGCGCTAACCTTGATTGAGGAACATTTGCTTCGTGGCGAACCCATGCCACCGATAGCTCGAGTCGTGCCTGATATAGATGTCTCAACACTAGATGTCGGCCACGTAATACCGAACATGGGAGTTCCTATATGGAGAGGCGTTTGGTTTCCTCGAATATACTAATCTCTGTTCTGCTGGTTGACGCTATTGGTTCAACGGTTAGCTGCAATGAAATTGAGATTTTTCGATAGGCAGCACCTCTCAAACTCACTAAATGGGTCCACGATATGCGATGTCAGTCAACTCGAAAACATTCTAGATAGGTTGCGGATTAGAGAGGCCTTTGTTGAGTTAGAGGGAGAAAACGGCTACAAACTAACAATCGGGATTGCGGATACGATCGCTTGCGTGCAACATAGTCGCATTGACGGAGAGTTGCCTTACCTGGTCGCGGTGGCGCCAACGAACAACATATCTGATGATCATGATGAGGATTATGTTGAATTCCTTATAGGGAATACTCCGACGCCGATTCCAACTCGAAACTGCATATCGTTAGAACTTCTTAAACCGATAGCTATCGAATTCCTTACCACCGGTAATCGCCTGGAGACTATTCGCTGGGAGGAAATATAGAACCCTTGATACGTCCAGCCTAAAACTCCAGATCGCAGAAATCGTTATTCGCCTTGACAACGCTAATTCCTCGGCCAACTCCTACTACCGCTCCCGCGGCGCTTGGACCAGAGACTATGGTGGGGCCGACAGCCGCGCCTCCGTAACCGCCCCAAGCACCGCTGGCAGAAAGGTGAGTTGGTCCCGAATGAAAAGAGAAACGTGACTCGCGTCCATTTAGCGACCAATAACGATCCTCATGTTGCCTTTTGCGTATCTTGCAGTGGCTATCTACGCCGCGGGTTCTTGAATTCTTGTTATCGCTTTGTGATCGCGCGACGCTTACAGTGCCATCCGAGATCGTCCTGCTGACTGTGAAGTCGCCCTAAAACATTTACTTACTTCAATGGAAAGGACACCGCACGGTACGGTATTGTAGTAAGGACCCATGCTCGATAAGACCTCAATTGTGGAATCGATTCAAAAGCTCGATCCATGGTGGCACTGCATCGATCTCGGTGATGGTATTCGAACCAAGACGAGCAGCGTCATGGGCGAACCGATCGACCATCCGCAGGATCGGTGGCAAGTGCTTAGCAACTGCCTTCCGGCTGATCTCTCCGGCAAGAGTGTGCTCGACGTTGGCTGCAACGCGGGCTTTTTTGCTATTGAAGCCAAGCGCCGGAATGCGGCCAGGGTGCTGGGAATAGATGCACAGCGCCACGAAATCATGCAAGCGGAGTTCGTGAAACGGGTTCTCAGCCTGGATATTCAGTACCAGCAAATGAACATCTACGACGTCAGCCCGGCGACAGTAGGGACGTTCGATGTCACGCTGGCGCTGGGGCTCCTGTACCATTGCAAGCACCTGCTGCTGGCGATGGAGATTCTGTTCGCTGTCACCAATGAATTGCTCATCGTCGACTCTTCGGTCTTGCCCCAAGATAGCGTGGCGAAGGATGTGTCGTTCGAATGGGGTAGTCTGCATGAAAAGGTCCACCTGTTGGGTTACGTGGAACAGTCCTGGAAACCGCGCAATGAGAATCACGCTAATTGGTTCTTAACCACGGGTGAATGTCTGAAGGCGATGTTGCTGGACGTTGGTTTCGCCAATGTGGATCTCGTACACAATGAAGGGCGGCGGGCCGTGTTGACGTGCCATAAGAACCAGACGTTGTTGGATAGTCGCACGCCGCGCGGGCTGAATGCGCGTATCACGGTGGTCAGCGGACCGGCGGTCTGTTCACCGGGGGAGGAACTGGTTTTTCAGGTTAGAGTGGAAAACGTCGGATTTGCCAAGTGGCTGGCGCGCAAAGGCGATTCTGATGAAGCCGGTTTCGTCTGGCTCGGCGCTCACCTGTCCTCCGAGACGTTTGACATTGAGTGGAATTACGCAGGAGCAGGTATAGACCGGGACGTAAAGCCACAGGAGGCGGTCACGGTTCAACTGACTGCCCGTGCGCCGAGTAATCCGGGCAAGTACCATATCGAATTCGACATGGTGTCAGAACATGTGACCTGGTTCCAGGATGTGGGATCCCGCTCATTAGTGCACGAGTTTCAGGTCCGGTGAATAGAGGATCAAATCATGAAGGAATCTGCAATAAACTTTGGACCTCAAACTTAGTCCGAAACGCGCTTTGCATTAGCTCGCAACATTTCGCAGGTCCGTAACTCGTGCTCTGGTTGAGGCTGAACGTCTCGCGCCAACCTTGAGAGCCCTGGTCCAACCGGTGCTTTCGGTTTTGGCTTAATTGAAGTTCCGAGAGTAGACCACCAGAATGAAATCTAATACTCACGATTTGATTTCAACCCCTAGCTAACGAATTCGGCGCTACTGTGTCATGAGCGAGTTGCATAGGTTTTGGTTTGAGTTCGACACGTCTACGGATGACTTGCGTAGTACGTGCTCGGCTGGCGGTTGGGTTATGGGTGTGGCGTCACTGCACGAGATTATGGCGACTCGCTGGTCCTGATTAACGAGCAGTTGCTTCTTGGCGAACCCATGCGCCAATACCTCGCGTCGTGCCCGACACTAACGACTGCGGATTCGTCATGTCGTAACTGCCGCCATAAGGGTCGGGTTGATCAAACCTGGACCACCAACGGTTATAGCGGCGAAACATCGCTTCGTCTGAAGCATTCTGGTCGCGCTCATAGTTGTTGAATTTGTGCGACTGAAGTCCATCGTTATTGTTTCTACTGGTGTTGCCTCCCCAGGGGTCAAGCTCGATAGTGCTTACCACCTTTCCGCTACCATTTGTTATGCGTTTACTTTTGACTATCGGATCCTGGTGGACCCAGTAAACCGCGTTCTGCTGCTGAACGGCTAGCAACTGGCTTCCAATGTAGACATAGCCGCGCTGCATTTGGCC
>DASTOZ010000445.1:0-5897 GCA_035762365.1 Pyrinomonadaceae bacterium
CATTGCCCCAACCGGACGCGGTGAGTTCCCTACCGACACTCTCAAGAAGGACCTGCTCACCTATTTCGAAGACAAGCGAATGTTGACGACGATCATTCAGATCGAGAACCCCGATTACGTGCACATCGAGGTCCAGGTTGAATTGAGCGTGCTGCCATATTTTCTGCCTGAGAAAGTCCGCGCTGACGCCAAGAACACAATCAGAGAGTTGTTCGATTTCGAAAAAGTCGACTTCCAACAGGTTCTTTACCTCAGCAAGGTCTACGAAGCGCTTGAAGCGCTCGAGGGAGTGAACAGCGTTTTTGTGTCGAGATTTCGAGTTGTGAACTCCGCTGAAGAAATCCCTCGCGATGGACGTATTGCTCTCAAAGCCAACGAGATTCCCGTGCTAAACCCGGAAGACATTCGGATAAGTGAGGACTAAGTGCTGGTTGTTAATTTCAAAGCTCAGCCTGACCCGCGCGGCGGCCGCATAGTCCTTTCGTGGACCAACCCCGGCGACATCACTTTCGGCGGCGTGAGGATCTTGCAGCGCGAAACGGCGTTTCCGGGTACCGGCGACGCGCGCCAGGATTTTGAGATTGCCAATCTGCCGGTCGCGTCGCAGCCTCCCGGCGCATTAGTGAAGTTGGTCGATTCGAACCTCAAGCACGAAACTGTCTATTACTACGCAGCCGTTCCTTACGACACCGCAGGCAAGTTCGCGCTGCCCTCGTATGCCTCGGCTATGACCACGACTCCTTACCGAACGGCGGCCCATCTCTACAACAATCTGCCGGCACTCTATCGCCGCTACGACACGATGCTGGCGCCCGAGATCGCAGCGATCGATCCTGCGGACAAACAGAAGGGACAGTTGCAGAGGTTCATCGATTTGTTCGGCTTGCAGTTTGATCTATTGCGCAGCTTCGCGAGCGGAATGGATCAGTTTTATGACCCTCAACGCGTGGATGGCGCGTTGCTGCCGTTGCTTGCTTCCTGGATTGGGTGGGACACGAACCACACGCTTGGTTTCGACAAGCAACGCAGTGAGCTTCAGTTTGCGCCGCACTACTTCAGGACCACCGGCGTCGCCGCCAGCTTGCGTGGAACCGTCAATCGTCTCGTCAGTTGGGAGGCCCATCTCAAGGAGTTTGTCCATAACGTTTTTTTGGCCAGCACGCCTGAGCAACTGACTGTTTGGGAGAAGCAAAACAAGGCAGACGTGTGGCAACCAGCCAGGCGTGTCTCGCTCGATATCGCTTACGAGGGAAGGCCCGCGATCCTCCAGACCTCAGACCGGCGCCAGTGGCTCTTTCATCACGCGCGTCAAAGCGCGCCACTTTCATCAAACCCAGCGCAGAAGAAGTCGACTCTCGATTACTGGCACATCTGGTACAAGCTTCTCGATCGAGACGAATGGCTGCCGGCACATCACGTTTCCTTCGCGGGCACACTCAACAAATATCCGGCGGCGATTGAAGATGCGAACCGCCGAGTGTGTGTTTTCTGGACCAGCTATCAACTGACGGGCGCGCAAAGCGTTCCTGAAATCAGGTTGGCATTGCTGGCCGCAGGTCAGCGGGCGCAAGTCGCCAGGGCCGAAGGAAGCGCCACAGGTCCCTTCACTTTCGTCGACGGTGACGTCTTCGAAGTGCGGCTAACGACTGCCAGCAAGAGCTTCAGTCGTCGAGTAACTCTGCGCCGGGAGCATTTTCAAAACATAGCGACTGCAACCATCGAGGAGACGGTCGCGCTACTTAATCGTGAAATACCGGATGTTCTCGTGACTGTTACTGACGACGGCCACGCATCCCTGACGACAGAGGCAATGGGCGCCTCCGTCAAGCTCGAGTTCCCTGTCTCGCCGGTCGCAACCAAGCTTGGATTGACGAGCCCGGCGACCGGTGATGACGCAGCCGCCGCCCGGATGTTGAGCGGGTTAAGAGAACCGTTCGTTCTTGGCGAAAACGACGTGCTGTCGATCAGGATGGATGATCGCATTACGCGCACGATTACTTTCACCGGCGCAGATTTCAGCGACACCGACAAAGCTTCCGCTGTGGAAGTGGCGGCGGCCATCGAGCGAGTTCTTCCCGGTGTTGCCAGCGCTGTGAATGGCCGTGTCGCGCTTTCATCCACTACGGCCGGCGCTGCCTCTTCGCTCGTTATCGAGGTTGTTCCTTCCCTTCTCTTCGGTTTGCCGTTGAGTTTGCAGCGGAGTTTAGACGTTGGCGAAATCACGAAGGACTTGCGCAACGCTTTCGATCGCGCGGGCTTCAGGTTTACATCCGGTCCCCTTAGCCTCAGCGTGCAGACGCCGGGCGTAAGCTGGCTGATCAATGATGGACCAAAACGCTACCTGATCAGGCGAGAAGAAGAAAAGCTAAACGTCTTCAATCGCGGCCTCGCAGCGACAAAACTCGGCTTTGGAGTTCCACTGCCCCTCACTCCGTCGGCCGGTGATTGCGAACCAGCCGTTCTGAAAGACGCCGCCGGAAGGATTTGGCTTTTCTGGAGCTCACGCCGAACGGGAACGTGGAACATTTGGTTCAGCCGTTTCGATGGCCGAGCGTGGGAACCTGCCAAAGCTGTGACGACTGGACCAACTGCCGACCGCGAGCCGGCTGTATTGTTTGTGCCGGCCGATGGAAGAGTTTGGTTGTTCTGGAGCCGCAAAAAGAGCAACGGACTGTGGAACATTTTCTTCCGTTCGACCGCGAAGGTTGGCGCGGATGTAGAACCATTCAGCGAAGTTGAAGCAAGAGAGTTTGAACTCGAGGAGGTCCCGGCAAGTGCGACTGTAAACTATGATAACCGCGAGCCCAGTGCCGTCATCCAGCAATCGGGCAACGCCGCAGTCGAGTTGTTCTTCAGCTCGAACCGCTCAAACGGCTGGCACATCTGGTCCAAAGTGATCACCACGGCCAGCCAGCAACCGGACGTCCAGATCAATTCCGGTCATATCACGCAGCGGGCGCCGGCCGCCTTGAATGTCAACGACAAACTCAAGAAGCTGTACTTTCGTGCCAACGAAAGCGAGGTTTACACCAGCGCCCTCTATCCCGCGGCGCAAACTATCGACGCGCGCTATTCCGGTTCGACGACCATCGATACGCGCAATCCTGCGAAGATCTCTCTGCGCAAGAACATCAAAGACATACAGACCTACACCTACGACACGCGGAAAGCAGACGACAACTGGTATGCCCGCGACACGGTCGGAATCTATTTGGTTCCAGACACGAAAGACCAGTCGCTGATCGTATTTCGCCGCAACCAGATGGAAACTCTGCTGCGAAGTTTTCTGCCGATTCAGGTGCGGACTGTTTTCATCATCGATCAAGTCTTTCTCGAATTTGTTTACACCTATGACGAACCAACAGCAGAGGAATCCGCGGTAATTCGCGAGCAGATGATCGACACGAACCTCAGTGAGGTTTTGTGGGGACCTTTGAGCAAAGCGGATCGCGGCCCGGCTGAGAGCGGTTTCTACCAGGCCGGTTTTCGTTTTCTGCACACATTTGACCAAGAGAGTGGCGGCGGTTTGCTGCCCGACCTGACGGAGCATCCGCCGAAACTGTCTTTCCGTCTCTTCATGCGCGATGTTGCCGACGGAGAAAGAGAGTGACGATGTCTGAAAATTTTATCGAAGGAATTTACCGCGATCGGTTGATTGGCCCAAATGACGAGGTGCTGTCCGACTCCGGTTGGAAGTCGAACATGATCGTGCTGCGCTGCCGCGTACTGCTGGCTGGGTTTATGAAGAACGAAGGCACAGCGCGTGGGATCCAGTCGTTGAAGTTCGGAAAGGGCGATCCGGCGTGGGACCAGTTGGCCCAACCACCCAAACCCGATCCCAACTCGCTCGAACAGCTCGTCGACGCTTCACCGTTTTCGATTCCAGTGGCGAACCTCAAACTCGAATATCTCGATCCCAGGACCAGCGACCTGAGTCCACAGGCGACGAACTGCGTGCAGATTACGGCCACGCTGGGTCCGTCGCAGCCTCCGGCGCCGGATCCGTTCCCACTGCGCGAGTTTGGCCTCTTCGGTCAAATGAACAACCGTGAATTCATGATCGATTACGTTCGTCATCCAGTCATTGAGAAGGACAGCCTGATGACGCTCGAACGTAAGGTCCGATTGATTTTCTGAAAGGCAGGGAGCAATGGCCAACACTTCTCGAGATCCAAACGAGGTTTTGCGCGACGCCGAGCGTAAGGGCTACAGCCGCATTGTGTTTCAACAAGGAAAGCCGGTTTGTGACTTTGAGCTCACTCTCCTGGGAGATCTCTCAAACCCGCAACGTATTGCCGGACCCTACATCGGCAGCGGCGTTCCGGCGGGAAGCGATGGATTTGCAATCGGAGACGTGGACGTCCTCAGAAGCGATTTCACGATCAAAGCGGGGCGTTGCCTGGTAAGCGGGAGCGAGATCGTGCTGGAGGAAAACTCGACCTACAAGACACAACCGCATCTTGAACGTGTGCGAGCGTTCCCTCCGTCAAGGGCTGCCGTTTACCTGCGCGTCTTTCGCACTGAGATCACAGATCGCGAAGATGACGACCTGGCAAACCCGGACGACGTCGCGACGGTAACGGCAGTACGCGAAAAGACCGACTGGGAAGTGGTGGTAAGCGGATCCGCGATCAACAGGCCGGACCATTTTCTATTGGCAACCATCATCACCGGCGGCGAGGGTGCCGGTTCAGTCATCGATCGTCGACGCAAAGGTTTGACGTTGGCCGCGCTGCGTGATGAGTTCGACGCCCTCGGCGGCTCTTCGTCGAGTTTGATTGACAGGCTCAACACCAGTCTCAATCCGGACGGCACGATCAAAGACAACGCGGTCGGCAATGCGCAAATTTTCAAGGGCAGCGTTGACGAAAAGAAGCTTGCTCCGAATGCGGTTACCGAAACGAAGATTGCCGACGGTAGTGTGACTGCCGGAAAACTGGCGCCAAACGCGGTCTCCGGGCAAACGATTCCGGACGGCGCAATCTCGCGGCAAAAGCTTGGTTTGACGCCGATTGTTGCGAGAGTGACAGTGCCTGCGGCTACGACTACAGGTGACGTACAAAAGGTGATCGTACCCGGTGAACTTGTCGTCCTGCTGCGAGAAAGCGAAGAGCACAGTTTTTTTCTGATTAGCGTTGTATGTCTTGGCCCAAGGCTTTCGCCTGGTGTGTCCAGCAGAGTGCAGTGGCAACAGCGAAGCCTTACCGCGTTGACCATTACAAATAGGATCGTACATCAACACCAGCTAGTGCTCCAGAATTTCAATCCTGCGACAACCGTTACGGCAGAGTGCCAGGTATTCATGTTTGTCGATAACTGAGGCAGGCCAGAGGTAACCATGAGCAACATTTCGAGAGATTCTTTTCGGGAGACTCAAAACGCACTCAATGATCTGCGCGGCCTGCTCCCACAGGCACAGCCAAATCCCAAACACTACGTCGGGATTCGACTGCAACAAGGCGTGCCGTTCCTGGACGCTGACTTCAACGAGATGGACGACATCCGCCGCGTTGAGCTGGAGACCGTGTTGGCCCGAGCGATTGGCAGCGGTGTGCCCGCGGGCAGCGATGGCTTTCATATTCGACAACACGCCTCGAACAACAACAATTTCAACATTGAACCTGGCTTACTGTTCGTAGATGGTTGGCTTGCATATAACCCCACGAGAGTTGATTACGCCAGCCAACCGCACCGCAGCTCGCCCGGCGTCGCGCCGGCATTGCTCGCTCTTGATTCTGCGGCAGCAAACCGCCGCGACCTTATCTATCTCGACGCGTGGGAGCTCGAGGTCGATAGTCAGACAGACGACAACCTGCTTAATCCACGGATTGGCGTCGAAACGTGTACGCGGCTGCAGCGCGCGTGGGTAGTTCGTGCGACGACCATCGCCCGGGATG
>DASTOZ010000446.1:0-4228 GCA_035762365.1 Pyrinomonadaceae bacterium
GCTCAAATTGGGCGCAGCGGCGAAAGAGGGAACGATCAGCGCGACCGTCGAGGGCGACAAGATCACCGGCGATTGGCTCGCCGGTGCAGCAAAGCGATCTCTCGAACTGAAGAAAGTTGACTCGGCTGCAGCGGCTACGCCAACGACGCCGGCCGCGGCGCCTGCGGCCTTTAACCTGAATGGTGAGTGGGACGCTGTTGCGGATGCTCAAGGTCAGCCGTTTCCGTTCTTGCTGGTGCTCAAAGTAGAAGGCGAGACCGTCACCGGCAGCAGCAGTTCGCAACTCGGCGCCTCGCAGGTCAAGAACGGCACGTGGAAAGACGGCAAACTGGTGTTCGAGCTTGAAGGTCAGAACGGCGTGATCTCGATGAGCGCCATTGTGGTCGAAGGCAAACTCTCAGGCGAGTTTGATTTTGCCGGACAGTTGCAGGGCAAGTGGGTGGCACAGAGGAAGAACTAACTGATGACAGAGAGTCAGTCAGAACTATCGCCTGAGCGCCAGGTACAAGCAGCCCGCAAAGCGTTCGACCAGGAAATCGAACGCTTTGTTCGCTTTTGTGATCCCGCGCAGTTGTCGCAGGTCGATCTGGAGACGGCGATCGCCGAGGAACGCGCGTTTGCCGAAGTGCGCGCGCGTCACCTGGGCAAGAAAAGCGCACTGGCTGCGTCGAAGAAGTTGATCGGTCGCGTTGCGGCGGATATGCGTCCAGCGTTTGGTCAGGCGGTCCAGTCGCATGAGGATGCGATGGTCCAGGAGGTCGAAAAAATCGAAGCAGCGCTCAAGGCGCACATCGAGTCTGAGCGCACAGCGCGCGAAAGTATCGACGTGACGATGCCGGGCCGCCGTCCGCGCGCGGGACACCGCCACCCGATCACGTTGCTGCGTGAACGAGTCGAAGACGTCTTCGTCGCGCTCGGTTACGCGATCGAGGACGACCGCGAGATCGAAACCGACTTCTACAATTTCGACGCGCTCAACATCCCCGAGCATCATCCGGCGCGCGCGTCGCAGGACACGTTCTACACGACTGAAGGTTTTGCGCTGAGAACGCAGACGTCGACCGTGCAGATACACGCGATGCAACGCCGTGGCGTTCCCGTCAGGATGATCGCACCGGGACGCGTTTTCCGTCGCGACACGCCCGACCCGACACATAACCCGATGTTCTTCCAGGTCGAGGGGCTTTGTGTCGATCGCGGCATAACGATGGCGCACTTGAAGGGAACTGTGGCCGAGTTTCTGCGGCGGATGTTTGGCGCGGACACGGTGACGCGCTTCCGGCCCTCGTACTTCCCGTTTACCGAACCCAGCGCGGAGTTCGACTTCAGTTGCTTCAAATGCAAGGGCAGCGGTTGCCGGATCTGCAAAAACTCGGGATGGATCGAGTTGGGTGGATCCGGAATGGTGCATCCGAACGTGTTGCGGGCGGTCGGCGTGGATCCGCAGATTTATTCGGGTTTTGCGTTTGGTCTGGGCATCGATCGGATGTGCGCGTTGATGTACGAACTCGACGATATCCGCCTGCTGTTCGAGAACGATGTGCGGTTTCTGGAGCAGTTTGAGTAGCCTTCGGGATTCACACAGATAAATGCTGATTAGTTACAACTGGCTTCGTGAGTTAACGAATACGGGTCTCCGGCCGCATGAGTTGCGCGACCGGCTGACGATGGTCGGACTGGCGATCGATGCGGTCGAGTCGCACGCGGACGATTCCGTGCTGGACGTCGAAGTGCCGTCGAACCGGCCCGATTGCCTTTCGCATGTGGGCATCGCGCGCGAGGTGTCGGTAATCGACCGCAAGGAATTGCGCCTGCCGGGGCCGAAGTCGTTTAAGACGGACGGTCGCTCGGCGGATCTGACAGCGGTGGAGATTAAGGATCCGGATCTGTGTCCGCGGTACGCTGCTCGGCTGGTGCGCGGGGTTAAGATTGGTCCATCCCCCGATTGGTTGACGAAACGTCTCGAAGCGATCGGACAGCGTCCGATCAATAACGTAGCCGACATAACTAACTACGTTCTGCACGAAGTGGGCCAACCACTCCACGCGTTCGACTTCAACAAGCTCGGCGGTCATCGCATCGTGGTCCGTCGCGCTGCTCGCGGTGAGAAGCTGCGCACGCTTGATGGCGTCGATCGTGAACTCACCGAAGAGATGCTCGTGATTGCCGATGCCGAAGTGCCGGTGGCGCTCGCGGGAATCATGGGCGGCGAAGAGTCGGAGATCTCCACCAGCACCACCGACGTGCTGATCGAGAGCGCGTATTTCGATCCGAATTCAGTCCGCCGCACCGCTCGGCGACTCGGCATGGACACTGAAGCGTCACGACGGTTCGAGCGCGGCGCCGAT
This sequence comes from Pyrinomonadaceae bacterium, assembly GCA_035762365.1. Taxonomy (GTDB): domain Bacteria; phylum Acidobacteriota; class Blastocatellia; order Pyrinomonadales; family Pyrinomonadaceae; genus PSRF01. The sequence continues at coordinate 2,349 of DASTOZ010000446.1, forward strand.
CGGGAGAACGTGCTGCGCGCGCAGCAGCGCTGCGTCGAATTGATCTGCGAACTTGCAGGAGGCGTTGCAACCGAGGACGCTGTCGACGTCTACCCGCAACCGTTCGTGCCCCGCGTCATCGAGTTTCGTCCCGACCGGGTGAAGGAACTCACGTCGCTCACGGTCAAGCGCGACGACATGGTCCGTATTCTGACCGGGCTCGGTTTCAAATCGGATTACATCCTAATCGAGAAGTTCATCGCCGAAGTGCCGTCGTGGCGCATCGACGTCGAGCAGGAAGAAGACCTGGTCGAAGAGGTCGCACGCCACTCAGGTTACGACAAGATCGCTTCCGAGTTGCCGCCGTCGAACATTCCCGGCGAGTATCAGCCGAGCGAGATGCAGCAACGTTCGCTGCGACGCGCGCTCAACGCCTGTGGCTTCGACGAGGCGATTACTTTCAGCTTCATCACGCGAGAGGAACAGTTTGAGCTGATCCCCGCGCTGCACGATCAAGGCCAGACGGAACTGCAAAACCCAATCATCGAAGACGCGAGCTGGATGCGATCGAGTCTGATTCCGGGTCTGATGAACTCGCTGCGACACAATTTGAATCACGGCATTCGCGATGTCCGTCTGTTCGAAATTGGGCGTGTTTTTGGTATTTCCCGCGATGGCGAAGTGCCGGATGAACCGCTCGCGCTGGCGATGATCGCGACGGGCGCGGCCGTCGAAGAGAACAAGGCACAGGCTGATCGCGAGCTCGATTTCTTCGACGTCAAAGGAGCGCTGGAAGCCGCGGTCGATTGGATGAACCTGAGTCCACTCGTCTTCACCAGCACGACGGCGAAGCATCTGCGCGCCGGTCAGGCTGCGTCGATCAAGCGCGCGGATGGAGTTGAAATCGGAACGATCGGTCGTCTTGCGGAAGTTGTTGCGTCCGCGTACAAGTTTCGCCAGCCGGTTTATGTAATGGAACTCGATCTCGGATCATTGTTGAGTGGACCGCAGCGAATCATTCAATACTCGCCGTTGCCGCGCTATCCGTCGGTGATGCGCGACATTTCCTTGTTGTTGAATCGCACAGTGCCGCTCGACGAGATCCTGGGCGCCGTACGGAACCAGCGTGTGGCAGACTGCCGCAACGTCATGTTGGTTGGCACGTTTGCCGGCGCGAACATCCCACCGAACAAGCGATCGGTCACTTTGCGACTCGAGTATCGCTCCGACGAACGCACGCTACGCGATGAGGAAGTTGAAGAGCGACACTCGCAACTAACGTCGTCGTTGTTGCAAACCTTCGCCGCCGAGCAGCGTTAGAATGAGCGCCGGCAAAATAAATCGTCTCGGATTGTGAAATGAGTCTTGCGCTTGCAATCGCGAAGGCGGATAATCGCTGTCGATTTTCACGTCAGTCGAAACGTTAAGCGGGAGACAAAAGATGGTTGGCCTGTCAGGCTTGGAAAAGTTTTCGCATCTCGAAGATAAGATCTATCGGACCATCGAACTTACCAAAACCCTGCGTCAGGAAAAAGAGAACCTCGAGAAAGAGCTGTCGCTGATCCATCGGGACATGGGTAACGTCTTGAATGAAAAAGAGCGACTCGAAAGTCAGGTTGAAAAGTTGCTCGCCGAACGTGAGACGATTCGCATGAAAGTCGAAGCGATGCTCGATGCCGTGGCCGCTCTGGATCCGGAGATGGCTGAGGAGCTCAGATGAGTTCCGGGATCGGCCGCATGATCAATAAAGGCAGTATGGAAGCCTCGAGCAGTAGTCCCACCATTCGTGTCGAGATTTACAATCAGACCTACAACATCAGGTCTGATGGCGACACTGAATACATCATCCAGCTCGCCGAATTCGTCGACAGCCGCATGCGCGAGATCTCGTCGGGAACTCT
>DASTOZ010000447.1:0-3036 GCA_035762365.1 Pyrinomonadaceae bacterium
CGGCGAACTCCGACGAAAAGGCAAAAGGTGCAGTCAAAAAGTTTATCCCTAGCAATGCGGTGAACGATCTGGGTCCGCGTTGTGTCATTACCTCTGTTGTAAGAGATTTGCATAACACTCTCTCTAGCCAACGCCCCAAAGCAAAGATGTAAAAACTCAACCACGGATGACGCGGATCGTAAATCCGGATTTTTTCCGTGTCATCCGTGGTTAGTCTTCCTTAGCTTCTTCGTCCCAAATAAGTAGAGACTTCTCGGCACTGGGGTTGCCTAAGGCCCGGTGTGGCCGTTAGCGTTCAGAGAGTTGCCGTTCATTCCGAAGCCGCCGACACCGACTTCACGGGCTTTGTGCGTGTGCGGGGTGCGCGGGAGCATAATCTCAAGAATATCGATCTGGATTTGCCGCGTGATGCGCTGGTTGTGTTCACGGGCGTGTCTGGTTCGGGGAAGTCGTCGTTGGCATTCGGTACACTTTATGCCGAGGCGCAGCGGCGTTATCTCGAATCTGTTTCGCCTTACGCGAGGCGTCTCTTTCACCAGATGGCGGTGCCCGACGTCGATCAAATTGATGGTTTACCGCCAGCCGTCGCACTCCAGCAACAACGCGGCTCGCCAACCACGCGCTCGTCTGTCGGCAGCGTCACGACGCTCTCAAACCTGCTGCGGATGTTGTACTCGCGCGCCGGCGATTATCCGCCGGGCCAAACCATTCTTTACGCCGAATCGTTTTCGCCAAACACCGCGGAGGGTGCGTGCCCGACGTGTCATGGACTCGGTCGAATCTACGAGGTAACCGAGCAGTCGATGGTGCCCGACGACTCGCTCACGATTCGTGAGCGCGCGATTGCCGCATGGCCCACTGCCTGGGGCGGACAGAATCAGCGCGACATCCTAACCACACTTGGCTACGACGTCGATCTTCCATGGCGCGAACTGCCGAAGAAGGACCGAGATTGGATCCTCTTCACCGATGAACAGCCACGCGTGCCTGTTTATCCGGGCTACGATCGAGACGAAGTGCGACGCGCGCTGAAGCGCAAGGAAGAGCCGAACTACATGGGAACGTTCACGAGCGCGCGCCGTCACGTGTTGCACACGTTTGCTAACACCCACAGCGCGCTCATGAAAAAACGCGTGGCCCAGTTTATGGTGGGCACCGAATGCCCGACATGTCACGGCAAACGCCTTCGTCCCGAGTCGCTCTCAGTAAAGTTTGCAGGTCTCGACATTGCTGAAATCTCGCGGCTGCCACTCAAGCGTTTAGCGACTGTGATACGCCCGTATGCTCACGGCACTGCGCAGGGATTTGGAAAGCTGAAGACAGACCATCCGGAGAAGGCGATTGTGACGCAGCGAATCTGCGAAGACCTCGCTGCACGGCTCACCGTGTTACTCGATCTCGGTCTCGGTTATCTCTCGCTCGAACGCAGTACGCCCACGCTGTCGCCCGGTGAGTTGCAACGCCTGCGACTCGCTACTCAAGTTCACTCCAATCTGTTTGGCGTCGTTTACGTGCTCGACGAGCCATCCGCGGGTTTGCATCCAGCCGATACGGAGGCACTCCTCGCAGCGCTCGACCAGTTGAAAGCTTCCGGAAACTCGCTCTTCGTCGTCGAACACGAGCTCGACGTGATTCGTCATGCTGATTGGATTGTCGATGTTGGACCAGAGGCTGGCGAGCACGGAGGCGAAATACTTTACAGTGGACCAACCGCGGGACTCGAGCGCGTAAAAGAATCGCAAACCCGGCGACATCTTTTCGGTGAAGTCTCACTTCCGTTCCGTGAACCGCGCACGCCCAAGTCATGGTTGAAATTGAAAGGCGTCACGCGCAACAACCTGCACGATCTCGACGTCGAGTTTCCGTTAAGCGTGTTCACCACCGTGACCGGTGTGTCGGGCTCGGGCAAGTCGAGCCTCGTGAGTCAGGTCTTGGTGGAACTGGTCGCGGAGCAACTGGGCCATCACCTCCAGCCGGATGAGGACGAAGGTGAAACACTCGAAAGCACGGCGGTGGCGACGCTCGGCGGCCAGATAACCGAGGGCATAGAAGCGATAAAGCGTTTGGTCGTGGTGGACCAGAAACCAATCGGTCGCACGCCACGCTCTAACCTCGCTACTTACACGGGGCTCTTCGATTACGTTCGCAAGATCTTTGCTGAAACTAAAGCGGCGCGAGCGCGTCGTTATGATGCCGGACGTTTCTCGTTCAACGTCGCGAAAGGCCGTTGCGAAAATTGCGAAGGTGAAGGCTGGGTGATGGTGGAGCTGTTGTTTCTGCCGAGCGTCTATGCGCCTTGTCCGGTCTGTCATGGCGCGCGATACAACGCGAAGACTCTCGAGATCAAGTATCGGGATAAGAGCATTGCCGACGTGTTGCAAATGACGGTAGACACTGCTTGGAAATTCTTCGCTGATGAGCCGCATGTTCATCGTTCGCTCGGTGTGTTGCGCGAGGTCGGACTCGGCTACATCCGTCTCGGCCAGTCGGCCACCGAACTTTCCGGCGGCGAGGCGCAGCGAATCAAGCTTGCGACTGAACTGCAACGAATACAGCGTGGCAACACTCTTTATATCCTTGATGAACCAACGACCGGACTGCACCCGGCAGACGTGGAGAAGCTGATGGTCCAACTCGATGGCCTCGTCGAAGCCGGAAATACCGTGATCCTCGTTGAACATGATATGCGCGTGGTTGCCGGGAGCAATTGGGTAATCGATATCGGACCGGGCGCCGGTGATGAAGGCGGGCGAGTGGTGGTTGCGGGAACGCCGGCCGACGTAGCGAAATCAGCGAAGAGCCGGACTGCGCCTTATCTTGTTAATTCTGGAAATCTTGTAATCCAGTGAAGCGTTTAGACCTCGGCACCATCAACACTCGGTAAAACGTGTGCAGCGCCCAGCTTCGTCAAATGCAGCACGAAATGTTATCGAGCTCTCGTCAACGGTACCATCAGCTTGGCGATATCGTGTACGTTCCTGTGACTCAGCTCACTTTCCGCGACGCGCCTCAGCTTCGCCAAGCCAACCACGCCGC
>DASTOZ010000448.1:0-21980 GCA_035762365.1 Pyrinomonadaceae bacterium
CGTTGCAGATCGCGCGTCAGAGTCTTGCGAAAGGCCTCACGCTGGAAGTGCTCAATCTTCTGCAACGACTCAACGAGGTTGACTCCGAGAAAGGGTCGCAGTTTGCCGGGGAGCTAATCGCCAGGTTGCGAACGATCAATCTGGGAAGCGATCTTCAGGCCGTGTTTGTTGCCGTACATCTCTTGCAGGAGAGCAGGATACCGGACCCAGAGCGGCGCGCCAGTTTGCGAGGTATGCGCAGTAGCGGTGGCGCGTCTAAAATCCTGAGTCTCAGCGACGAGCAAAGAAGAGATCTCGTCGAGGCGCTGACAAACGCAGCGCTCAGTCCGACGGTCATGCCTCATATGGTTTGGCAGCTCCCCGTAGTCATGCCGGATGTCGAAAAATACTTTCCCGAACGTCGTGCTCAGTTGGCGAAAAAAATGACGGGCATACAACGATCAGCGAACCAGGCCGATCGGGAACAGATCATGATCAATCGTGCTACGACACCGGAAGAAATCGTGCGCTCCATTCGCGCGGCTGACAGTGCAACGTCGATTGCCTCGTATTACGACGCGGCCATACTTTCAATCGCTCAGGGCAAAACTGACTGGTTTCGCGAGGTCTTAAACAAAGACGTCGTGAATCCGAAGGAGCGAACGCAGATTCTCGACCTCCTCGACTCCGAGGAGATCTCCGTGACTGCGCACCGAAAGCAAGCCGATCAATTGCAGAACTTGTTACCGAAAATACGTCGCAAGGAAGAACGCGCGCGAGCGATGGTTGAGTTGGCGTTGATGCTGAAGGAAAAGGGCAAGGATGAAGACGCTGCCGCGATGCTCGACGAGGCCGCGTCTTTGATCAAGACCGATCTCACAGACGAGAAGCAGACGAACGCTCTATTGACTCTCCTGTGCGCTTACGCCGTAGTCGATCCGCCCAAGGCATTTGCGCTCGCCGAACGGACAGTGGACCACGCCAATGAACAGATTTCGTTGCTCCTGCTGCTCGACAAAGTTGTTAAGAGCGGCGCCGTGAAGAAGAACGAGATCGTTCTGGAACAGCCGGGAGTGATGCCGCTCGACTTCTTTCTGTTCAAATATGGAAAGGGTGTGGCCGCGTTAGCCAAGGCTGACTTCAGCCGGACACGAGCGTTGACGGAAAGGTTCGAGCGCAACGAGCTGCGACTCATGGCGCAGCTTCTGGTGCTCAAAGGCCTGCTCGAGTCTCCCGCTCCAGCGCTGACTGCTTCGAATTAGCTTCACTTCTCCTGGATCAGCAGCGGTAGTTGCATCGAAGTCTGCAGGTCCATCAACGCATAAAGCCGCCGGTCGATCTGAAAAAACAGCGCCGCCTTCCTTCCCGAGATAACCTTTTCGATGATTGGAATGTATTTCTGCCGGGTTTGTGTCTGCTTCACCTGAAGGTCGGCCCACTTCGAGATCATGCTGGTCGCTTCGGCATCGGTCATCGTCTTCTGTTTCTGGACGTACTCCTTGATCAGCAGGTAAAACTCATCATTGTGCTTGGCCATTTCGGCGGCGTACTGGTCGTAGACGGGCCAGAACTTGGTGGCTTCCGTTTCCGTTAAGGGTAAGTTCAGTGCGATCAACTTCTTCTTATCGCTGCGCAGGTCACGCCTTAGTAAGGCCACGTCTGTTTCAATACTCACGCCCGTGGCCGTCTCCTGCGCCACAGCCACACTGTTCGTCGCCACGAACGCCACCGCCAAAACAAAGAACGAAACGAGTAACTTTTTCATCTTCAATCTCCTTGGAATCTCGATCCGGCAATGCCGGAGATATTAATGAGCGGGTCCGGGCAGCAGACCTGTCAGAGTTGACAGGTCGCGCCGGATAGAATTTGATGTGCAGCATTCAGGTGAAAAGGGAGGGGATTATGCCGTCACGAAGAGCGGAAGCGGAGTGGGAAGGTAATCTCGCGGAGGGTAGCGGGAGGTTGAAGGTAGGGAGCGGAGCGTTTGATGGTCCTTACTCGTTTAAGTCTCGCTTCGAAGAGGGACAGTCGGCGACTAACCCGGAGGAATTGATCGGCGCGGCGCACGCGGGTTGTTTCACGATGGCGCTCACCGCCGCGCTGACGCGTGCGGGGCAACCACCGAAACGCATTCATACCACTGCTCAAGTCAAACTCGAAAAAGTTGGCGACGCGTTCTCGATCACACAGATCGACTTGAACACAGAAGCTGAGATTCCGGGATTGGACGATGCAGCGTTTCAACGATTCGCGCAGGACGCAAAACAGAATTGCCCGGTGTCGAAAGCATTGGCGGGGACCGAGATCAGCCTGACTGCGAAGCTGCAATAGACCGGGTTAGCCATGAGCCAACAACCGGAAGCCAGCAATCTTTTGCGACTGCTTAACGATGCTGTCGCTGAAGTGGTCGCGCGTCCCTCGATTCACCGGGTTATCGACGATCTAAAGACGCAGTTGCAACACACGCCAGAGCCGTTTGTCTGGTCCACGATCGATCTGCAATCGCTGCAGTCGCCGCTGCCGGACGATATCCGCTCGGGTTGGATCTTCGTGCTCAAGAAGCACGTTTCTTCGGGTTGCCATTACCATCCGAACAGCGTTCAGCGCATGGTGATGATTGAAGGTGAAGGGACGTCGAAAGTCGGAACCGTCTCCGGCGAGATGAAACAGTTTGGCGAGGAAAGTCCATTGGACGAGACGTGGTACGTCATACCCGAAGGCGTGCCGCACGAGTTCTTTCCGCGGGACAGAGACATGGTGGTCGTGTCTTTTCATACCTGCGAGTCGGATCAATTAGAAGAAATAAACTGCGACTCAGGCGCGACCCGCAATTACGAAACATAAAAACTGATAACCAGGTTGCTTCAATGAACATCAAGTCACTGGGCGCGGCGCTAATCTGTCTGTTGTTTGTGAACGGGGCGCAGGCGCAAGCAATCCGAAACGCAGTGCCTGACGTCGCGCGGCCGTTGCCTCTGTCTGCCGTGCGCGTCACCGGTGGTCCATTGAAACACGCGCAGGATCTGAACGCCGAGTATCTGCTGAAGCTCGAACCGGATCGGATGATGGCCTACTACCGCAAGCGCGCGGGCCTCGAACCAAAAGCACAAGGCTACCCCGGTTGGGACGGCGACGGTCGAAACCTCACGGGACACATCGCCGGTCATTATCTGTCAGGCGTGTCGCTGATGTACGCAGCCACCGGCGATGCGCGCTTCAAAGAACGCGCCGAGTATCTCGTGAAAGAGATGAAGGAGGTGCAGGACAAGAACGGCGACGGTTATCTCGGCGCCGTCGACGGTCTGCGCGAGAGGTTTGCCGAAGTCGCAAAGGGAAACATCAAGTCGACCTTTTTTGATCTGAATGGTCTATGGTCGCCATGGTACACGTTGCACAAGACTTACGCTGGTTTGCGCGACGCTTACCGCTTCACCGGCAACCGTACCGCGCTGGAGTTGGAGATCAAGTTTGCCGTCTGGGCCGAGAGCATCGTGTCGAAGCTCAACGCCGAACAGACTCAGCGAATGCTGAACACTGAGTTTGGCGGCATGAACGAAGTGCTCGCTGATCTGTACGCTGACACCGGCGACAAGCGCTGGCTCGATCTTTCGCATCGCTTCGATCATCACGCCTTTCTCGATCCACTCAAACGTCGCGAAGATAAGCTCGCGGGCCAGCATGGCAACACGCAAGTGCCGAAGATGCTCGGCGTGCTGATGCAGTACATTTACACCGGCGAGAAGTCTGAGGCTGTTGCGGCCGAGTTCTTCTGGGATGCCGTCGTCAACGATCATTCGTACGCTACCGGCGGGCATGGCAAAGACGAATACTTTGGACCACCCGATCAGTTGGCGGAGCGCGTTGACGGCCGGACCAACGAGACGTGCAACGTTTACAACATGCTCAAGATGACGCGTCGCCTGTTCGCGCTGCATCCCGACATCAAATACGCGGAGTTCGAAGAGCGTGCGCTGTTCAATCACATTCTCGCGTCAATGGATCCGGAAGATGGTCGCACGTGTTACATGGTACCGGTCGGACGCGGAGTGCGTCACGAATACCAGGACATGTTTCGTTCGTTTACGTGCTGCGTCGGCAGCGGCATGGAGAGTCACAGTCTGCATGGCGATGGCATCTACTTCGAGTCCGGCGATCGTTTCTGGATCAACCTGTACGTCCCGTCGACCGCAAGCTGGAAAGAAGCAGGCGCGACGGTTACAACGACTACGAACTTTCCCGAAGGCGACACCGCGACGGTGAATTTAACTCTACAGCGACCGAAGTTGTTCACGTTGCTTTTGCGACGACCGTCGTGGGCCGGCAATGGCTTCGCCGTGAAAGTGAATGGGAAGAGTGTCGCGCAGTTGCCGCGTGCCGGATCGTACGTCGAACTCAAACGGACGTGGAAGACCGGCGACAACGTTTCGCTTGTTCTGCCGAAGACGTTGCGCGTCGAGGGGCTGCCGGACAATCAGCGGCGTGCGGCGTTGATGTGGGGCCCGCTGGTGCTCGCCGCTGATCTTGGACCAGAGCAACGTGGCCCAGCGTCGGAATCGGTCGCGCTGGTTACAGCGGAACAGCCGGTGACGGAGTGGTTGCAGCCGGTTGCCGACAGTCTCGGTGTGTTTCGCACGGTCGGCGCCGGCCGCAGCGCGGAAGACAAGTCGAGCGAGGTGGAGTTTGTGCCGTTCTATCGTCTGCACCGGCGGACGTATTCGATTTACTGGGACCTTTATTCAAACGATGATTGGACCAAAAAGATTGAAGAGCTGACCGCGGAGCGCGCGCGACAACAGAAGCTGGAAGCGGCGACGATCGTTTACCTGACGCCCGGCGATCCGGAGAAGGAGAAGAGTTTCAATCCAAAGAGCGAAGAGTCGTCGGCGGATCGCGTGTTGGGCCGCGTCGGGCGGCGTTCGAAGAAATGGTTCTCGTATGAGCTGCCTATTGATGCTTCGAAGGCGTTGGCGCTGGTGGTTACGTTGAATCCGGAAGAACGCGCGAAGCGATCGTTTGAAATCGTCGTCGATGGTCGGACGATTGGCGAAGGTGCGGTCGAACGCTTCCAGCCTGGAAGTCCGACAGGACGGTTTTACGACGTTGATTACCTGATTCCCGCTGAGGTTGTTAAAGACAAACAGAAAGTGACGGTGCGTGTTCAGTCTACGGGTGGGAACGAAACCGCCGCCGTCTATGGCCTTCGCATCGTGCGGGCTGAGGAAAGATGAGACTAATCCTCGCCGCGCCGATCCTGCTTTTGATCTGTGTTATCTGCGGTTTCGGACAAGAGACCGATTATGTCGATCTCGATACTGCCGATTTCAAATTGAGACTGGTCAAAGCGTCGCAAACGGTTGCGGCACTCGAACCAAAGAGCGCGACGGGATTTGATTTCACGCCGTCGGACCGTCTGTCGCAACGCGCAGCGAATGGTTATCACCATCTCGGCGACCTGGTCCTTCGCGCTCGCGTCGGCAGTAGTGGGCCATGGCAGAAATACGACACCGCCGCATCCCGCAAACCTGTTCAGGCATTGCAAACGATCGCGCCGGCACTCGCCGCTGCTGATCTGTCAACCACTCTCCCCTCCGACATTCCGCTGCAAATCAGACGTTCGTGGATCAGCGACAACGGTCAGCTTGTTTTGCGCTTCGAGCTACGAAACAAGACGGCGCAGCCCGTTCAAATCGGTGCGCTTGGGATTCCGATGATCTTCAATAACGTGATCACCGGCCGCAACCTGAAGGAAGCGCACGAGAAGTGTTCGTTCTCCGATCCTTACATCGGACAGGACGCGGGTTATTTACAAGTCACGCGATTGAGTGGCGCCGGACCGGCGCTGGTCGTCGTGCCGGATGGAAAGACGCCGTTCGAGGGTTATCAATTGCTTAACGAACCAACGCGGTCGAGTCAAACATTCGAAGGCGCATTCGCGTGGATGGTCCATACGCGCGCGTTTGCCGAACATGAATGGCGCGAAGCGGTTCCCTGGAATCCGCCCACTTCGACGACGCTATTGCCGGGCGCGACGAAGACTTTCGGCGTCAGGTTTCTCCTCGCCGGTGAGATTCGAAGCATTGAAGCGACACTCGCTAAAAATAATCGTCCGGTGGCGATCGGAATTCCCGGTTATGTTTTGCCGATGGATATCGACGGCCGCCTGTTCATTAATTACAGACGCAAAGTGAAGAGCCTTGTTGTCGATCCGGCTGGTGCACTCGAGATCAATGAGGAGAAGGCGAAGAACTGGCAGGCGTTTCGACTCCGCGGCAGGAAGTGGGGTCGCGCGCGTCTCACACTCACTTACGACGATGGGTTAACACAATCCGTCAGCTACTACGTCACGAAGCCGTCGGCGCAGGCCGTTGCCGATCTCGGAAACTTCCTGTTCACGCGTCAGTGGTTTGACGATCCAAACGATCCGTTTCATCGCAGTCCGTCCGTCATGAGCTACGATCGCGAAGCAAACAAGATTGTGGCGCAGGACAGTCGCGTTTGGATTGCGGGGCTCGGCGATGAAGGCGGTTCGGGTTCGTGGTTGGCGGCGGGGATGAAGGAGTTTGGCCAGCCTCGAAAGGAAGAGATCGAGAAGTATCAGCAGTTCATCGACCGTGTCTTGTGGGGCGGCCTGCAATACAAAGACGGACCAAACCAATACGGCGTGAGAAAGAGCCTCTTTTACTACGCGCCGCAGGATCTGCCGGATTTTAAATACGATCGGGCGCTAAACTGGACCACGTGGACGAGTTGGAAGAAAGCCGATGCCGAGTCGATCGGGCGCGGTTACAACTATCCGCACGTGATCGCCGCTTACTGGTCCATGTATCGCGTCGCGCGCAATCATCCTGGGCTGGTTACGAACCACTCATGGGATTGGTATCTGAACCAGGCGTACGAAACCGCGAAATTCATGTTTGGCAGACAAGCAAACGGGCGCCGTCGCGTCGGCTACGTCGAACTGGGCTTGATGGAAGGCGACATCATCGTTGCGTTGCTCGACGATCTGAAACGCGAAGCGTGGACGGACAAGGCGAAGGCCGTCGAAGACTTGATGCGCGAGCGGACGGATCGCTGGAAGCAGGATCCGTATCCGTTCGGCAGCGAGATGGCGTGGGATTCGACTGGTCAGGAAGAAGTTTACGCGTGGTGCAAGTACTTCGGTTACGACGACAAAGCCCTCGTCTCGTTGAACTCGATCATCGGCTACATGCCAACGTTGCCCCACTGGGGTTACAACGGCAACGCGCGTCGTTACTGGGACTTTCTCTACGGCGGCAAGATTCGTCGCATCGAGCGGCAGTTACATCATTACGGATCCGGGCTCAATGCGATTCCCGTTCTCACGCACTATCGCGAGCATCCCGACGACGAGTATCTGCTGCGAGTTGGTTACGGCGGTACGATGGGCGCGCTGTCGAACATCGACGAGGAAGGCTTTGCCTCAGCGGCGTTTCATTCGTTTCCTTCGACGCTCAAATGGGACCCTTACAGCGGCGACTATGGTCCAAACTTCTTTGGTCATGCTTTCAACGTCGCCACGTACGTTATCAATCATCCTGAGTTTGGCTGGCAGTCGTTTGGCGGAAACATCAGCGTTAAGGGCCACTGGGTGAACGTGCAGCCGCTCGATTCGTTTCGCAGACGCGTTTTCATCGCGCCGCTCGGTTTGTGGCTGACGCTCGATGCCGGCGCCTTCGAACAGATCGCGATCAACGCGCGCTCCAATGTGGTGCGAGTAACGCTGTCGAGCGCGGACGAGCACACGCCGAATGCCCGGCTTCGCGTGCAACAACCCGCGAATAGTGCCGCTGTAGGAATCTACGCGCCGCGAGAGAATTTGGTTAACGAACGCGACGCGTTTACGATCCGGCTGGGCAGGTCGGCGACAATGATCGAACTTGGGCCACAAAAAGGCACAAGAGGCACAAGAGGCACAGAAGGCGCAAGATGACTTGGGAAGAGCGATGGCATCCGCTGCGAGAAGAGTGGGTGATAGTCGCGGCACACCGGCAAGATCGTCCGTGGATCGGCAGCACGGTTAAATCAACCGCGATCGTGTTGCCGCAGTATGTGCCCGACTGTTATCTCTGCCCGGGCAACGCGCGCGTCAGCGGCGCAGTCAATCCTCAATACGATCAGACGTTTGTTTTCGATAACGATCATCCGTGTGTCTCCGCGTCGGCGCCGTCGTCGCTCGAAACGCCAGCGGGACTTTATCGAAATCGTCCGGCTACGGGCATCGCGCGTGTAGTTTGCTACAGTCCGAAACACAATCTGACGCTCGCGGAACTAAACGTCGATCAGATTCAGCAACTGCTGCACGTGTGGCGCGAACAGTATGACGAGCTCGGTCGATTGCCGGACATCAAACACGTGCTCATTTTCGAAAACAAAGGCGATGTCGTCGGCGTGTCGAATCCCCATCCGCATTGCCAGATCTATGCGACTAACTTTGTCTTCAAAACGATCGAGACTGAGGCGCGAGTAAGTCAGGAGTATTTGGACCAAACCGGGCGCGAGCTCTTTCAGGACATCATCGCCGCGGAACACGAAGCGGGTACGCGCATCATTGCGGAGAACGAGTCGGCTATCGCCTTCGTGCCTTACTTCGCGCGGTATGCTTACGAAGTGTACGTCGCTCCCAAACGCACGCATCCGAGCGTTGCGACGCTCTCCGCGAGCGAGATGCTCGACTTCGCGAGTGTGCTGAAAGACGTGCTGGTCCGGTTCGACAATCTGTGGCAGATGCCGTTTCCGTACGTCATGCCGCTGCATCAGGCGCCGACGGACGGCGGCGATTACAGTGGGTTTCACTTTCACATCGAGTTTCATCCTCCGTTGCGCAAACCGGACCTGTTGAAGTTTCTCGCGGGCCCGGAAATCGGCGGCGGCAATTTTCTCAGCGACACTTCTCCTGAACAGAAAGCGGCCGAGTTGCTAGCGCAAACGAACGTCCATTACAAAGAGTCGTCGAAATGACAAGTGCGCACGACATTCGACAGCTTCTCGATCCGGTGCGTCGATTGCACGAACAGATTCGCGCGTCCGTGATCGAAGCGTGCGAGCGTGCGACGTCGGGCGAGTTGGCGACGGTCGTGAGCGAACAGGAAGGCGACACGATCTTCGCCATCGATCGTGTCAGCGAAGAGCTGTTGGTTGATTTCTTCGAGCGTGAAGTGGCGCCGCACGCGCCGCTGCTGCTCATCGCGGAGGGTCTCGGCGATGGTCAGATCGTTCTGCCGCGCGGAACGGCGGAAGCTGACGTCGTTTGGCGGATCATTGTCGATCCGATCGATGGCACGCGCTGCTTGATGTACCAGAAGCGCAGCGGCTGGATCCTCACCGGCGTCGCTCCGAATCGTGGTCCAGAGACGAACTTGAGTGACATCGAGCTCGCAGTGCAGACGGAGATCCCGCTCGCGAAGCAACATCTCTCCGACGTTCTTTGGGCCTTTCGCGGCGAAGGATTTCACGCCCAGCGATTCAATCGTCTGACCGGCGAGAATCGCGACCTGCAGCTGCATCCGTCCAGTGCCCGCGACATCGCCCACAGCTATTCGCAGGTAGCGCGTTTCTTTCCCGGCGTGCGCGACGTGCTGGCTGCGATCGACGACGAGATCGTCCGCGGTGCAGTTGGACCACCGCAACCCGGCAAAGCGCAGTGCTTTGAAGACCAGTACACGTCGACTGGCGGCCAGCTTTACGAGTTGATCGCCGGGCACGATCGCCTCACAGCGGATCTGAGAGCACATCTCGGTCCGGTCGCGAGCGAACGCGGACTGCCGCGGCTCTTGTGTTGTCATCCGTATGACTTGTGCACCGAACTAATCGCGCGTGAAGCGGGTGTGATTGTGACGGGGGGCGATGATGGTCCGTTGGAAGCACGGCTCGCTGTTGAGCCGGACGTGAGTTGGGTGGGTTATGCAAACCAGCACATCCGGGAGACGATCGAACCGCTGCTTCACGCCGCATTACAGAACCGTGGCTTACATGACGAGAGTTGATCGATGTATCGCGTGATTCACGGCAACCCGAATGAAACGCCCGATGCGCGCGACTTTATCGATCTCCTCGACAACCTTGCCGCGCATTCTTTTGCTCCCGCTCGCGAACTATTCAACACGGAAGCCGATTTGATTATCTCGCGCGCGCCCGGACGCCTGGACGTGATGGGTGGAATCGCCGATTACTCAGGCTCGCACGTGCTGGAGTTTCCGATTGCGGAGGCAACGTTTGCCGCAGTTCAGTTGCAGACGGAGCGCACGCTCAACATCGTCACACTGTTACACGACGATTTAAGTCATAGGGTGTTCACGATGTCGTTGGGCGCCTTTGATGGACCGCTTGACTACGACGAGGCACGTGATTTCTTCCGGCGCCATACCGCGAATCATTGGGCGGCGTACGTTGCCGGAGTGTTTCTCGTGTTGATGCACGAAAAAGATGTGAGCTTCGCGTCGGGCGCGAATATCTTGATCTCGTCGCGAGTGCCGCCGGGGAAAGGTGTCAGCTCATCGGCAGCGTTGGAAGTCGCGGTGATGCAGGCGGTCACGGAGGCTTTCAATGTTCGCATCGAACCACGCGCCAAAGCGCTGCTCTGTCAAAAAGTCGAGAACCTTGTGGTGGGTGCGCCATGCGGCGTGATGGACCAGATGACGGCGGTGTTTGGTGAACGCGATCGACTCCTGTTGTTACTGTGTCAACCCGCGGAAATCCAACGCATGATTACGTCGCCGTCGCGTCTGCGGCTTTGGGGTATCGATTCCGGCATCCGTCACTCAGTCGGCGGTGGCGATTACGGATCGGTGCGCGCTGCTACGTTCGCGGGTTTGCAGGTCATTGCGAATCTTCGTGCTGGAACAGACTACCTCGCAAACATCTCACCCGCAGAGTTCGAGCGTGAGTTTTTCGACCAACTGCCGGAACATCTCAGAACTGCCACGTCACATCCTGTTTACGAGAATGCACGCGTTCAGCGGTTCGTCGAGCTGTTGGGCCAGGTCGATTCGTCTGACAATCCTGATCCACTTTTGATCCAGCTGGGCGAGCTCATGTACGAGTCGCATCGCAGTTATACAGCTCTCGGTCTCAACTCCTCCGGCACAGATCTGTTGGTCGAACTGGTGCGAAGAGAAGGACCAGGCGCCGGTCTGTTTGGCGCGAAGATAACTGGCGGCGGCGGTGGCGGCACGGTCGCGGTTCTCGGCAATCAAACCTCAGACGCTGCAATCGAACGAGTCGCCGCGAGTTACGCGAATGAAACCGGCCATCATCCTTACATCTTCAACGGCTCGTCCTCCGGTAGCCTCGCCTTCGGTCATCTGCGGCTCCGACAAACAGAAGCCGCCTGACGGCTTTGCACAGAAACCTTGCCGCACCGTTGCGCAGCCCCAATGATGTCAGGCTGCGTCAACCATCGTGGCCACAAGTCGTTCCAGCGCGGTGGCTGGATCGTTGCACCTGCCGGTGTGAACGGGAGACGTTTGGATGATCGTGCTGCGCGGCGCGACGAGCCAGTGGAAACGTTGGCGTTGTGGTAGCTGGCCGATGGATCCCGCTGCTTCGCCGCCGCGACAGATCGTGGGAATCGATTCGAGGTGGTTTCTGACCAGATCGAGATCGATGTTTGGATCGAGTGCGAGAAGTCGCGACTCGTTCAGTTTGATGCGCGCTTCGAGAAACGACAGGTCGGGGCACGAGACGATCACGCCGGCGTTGATGAACTCTTCGCGATCGACCTTCGGCACGACGCGAATCACAGCGTAGTCATACCTGTACTTGTCACGCGCGGGCACGGATAGCCTCCTCGACGAACCGGCGCGGCGCTTCTAGACGGCTCGTTAAGTAATCGACGTAAGCTTGTCTCTTGTCTTCCACCCACTCGTCCGGCACTAGATCGACGATTCGCTTGATTTCGTCTTGCGTGATCGCTGCCGTCATCGTCTTGTCGGCTGCTTCGATCCGGGTGGCGAATGGCAGCAGAATGTGTTCCTTGATCAAGGGAAACGGATCGTGGCTCCGTTGGTCCATGCCGGTCCAGGCGTGATGAAAGTACAGGGAAGCGCCGTGATCGATCAACCACAGTCTGCGGTGCCACATTAGCATGTTAGCGTTACGGGGTGTGCGATCGACGTTCGTGACATAAGCGTCGAACCAGACGATCCGTGAGGCCAGATCGGAATCGAGTTTCTCCACTACGGGATCGAACATCACCGAGCCCGGAAGATAATCCAGCCCAAGGTTGAGTCCTCCACTCGCGCGAATAAGATCCTGTATCTCGGGATCGGGTTCCGTCTTCGCAATCTCCGGATCGAGTTCGACGAAGACCAACTCCGGCACCAGCAGCCCCGCCGCCCTGGCAATCTCCCCGGCAATCAATTCTGCCATGAGCGCCTTCTTCCCCTGCCCGGCCCCGCGAAACTTCAGCACATACATACCCTCATCATCCGCCTCAATAATCGCCGGCAGCGACCCCCCTTCGCGGAGCGGCGTGACGTAACGTGTGGTGTTAACAGTGCGCATTCCGAAACACAGATTACACGGATGAACTCGGATTCGTCACTGTAGTGTAGAATGGGCGCTTCCGAGAACACAGTTACAGTTTCTGAACAGATGAATAGAACCACCAGCCGATCATAATGCCGCTTCCCGTTGCTCACTCATTGATCGGCGCAAGCGTGGCTGCGGCGCTCAATAAGAAGACCGAAGGGTGGTGGAAGCTGCTGTGTGTGAGCGCGTTTCTCGGCGTCTGTCCTGATTTTGATTACATTCTGAACTGGCTTCGAGTGGGCAAAGGTGGGTGGCACCATGGGTTTACACATTCCATCGTGTTCGCGCTCGTCATCGGTGCGGCCATGAGCCTCGTGACGAGATGGAGAACGGTGCAAGCGTTCATCGTCTTCAGCGCCGCCACTGCTTCACACACATTGCTCGATTATCTGATGACGGAGTCGCGCGGCGTCTCAATGTGGTGGCCATTCACCGACCACCGCTACAAACTCCAGGGACCGAACCCGATTGATTACACGTGGAGCACCACGTCGTTAGCGGAAGCAGCGGTCGACATCATTCGAATCAGCCTCACCGAGTTGCTCATCTTTGGACCAATCTTGCTGGTCGTAATTGTGTTGAGGAGCCTGAGCTTCCGAAAGGGGAAAACACCGCATGGAATGGATCACTGATCCACACGCGTGGGTCGCGTTCTTGACCCTGCTCGCACTCGAGATCGTTCTCGGCATCGACAACATCATCTTCATCTCGATTCTTGCCGGAAAGCTGCCGTCCGAGCAGCAGTCGCGCGCGCGTTTCATTGGTCTGAGCCTGGCGCTCATCATCCGCGTCGGCTTGCTTTTCTCACTCTCGTGGGTCATCGGCCTGACTGCGCCTCTGTTCACAATTCTCGGACAGGAGATCTCCGGACGCGATCTGATTCTCATCGGCGGCGGCCTGTTCCTGCTCGCGAAAGCAACGTTCGAAATACACGAGAACCTTGAAGGCGAAGAAGGACATGCGTCGAAGAGAGTGGCCGCGAGTTTCCTCAGCGTGATCATTCAGATCATTCTGCTCGACGCGGTGTTCTCGCTCGACTCGGTGATCACGGCAATCGGAATGGTCGATCAGGTCGGACTGATGATCAGCGCCGTTGTAGTCGCGATCGCGTTCATGATGTTGTTTGCCGCCCCATTAGGCGCATTCGTCGCGAGGCATCCAACGATCAAGATGCTGGCGTTGAGTTTCCTGTTGCTGATCGGGTTAACGCTGCTGGTCGAAGCGTTCGAAGTGCACATCCCGAAGGGTTACATCTACTTTGCGATGGGATTTTCTGTGTTCGTCGAGATGTTGAACCTGCGGCTGCGCAAGAAGGCGCAGCCGGTGAAGTTGCACGAACGTTACGCGCCGGACTCGCCGAGCAAATGACGGCGCAGCGTTAATTCGGGAAACGTTTGATTTGGTCTGGGAGGTTTGTAATCGGGAACGCCGTAGCGGTTTGGGAACCAGCCGCGATCCTGACCGTCAGCGATCCGGCGATGGACCGCGTTCGTTCGGGTAGCGTTTTCTCATCCACGAGCAGGATGTGCTCACCGGGCGGCAAGTCGCCGATGAGGAAATAACCATTCTCGTCGGTGAGTGTGTCGCGACCACTGCCGGTTACGACACGCACATCCGCCAACCCACGTTCGCCCTCATCCACGCGTCCATTCTCGTTCGTATCGTGCCACACCACGCCACTCACGCGTCCCGTGCGTACGACGCGAAAATCGACCACTAAGTCACGACTTGATTCGAGCGTGATCTGTTGCTGAGTGCTGTCGAGCAATGTCAGATCGGCACGCACTGACAACAGGTCGAGGTAAACAGCATGCTCACCCTGCAAGACACTCTCGATACGAAAGTTGCCCGCCGCATCTGAGACCGCATAACGACTGCCATCCACACGGACGCGCGCATTCGTCTGCGGCTGATCGACACCTGGATCGAATCGTCCATTCAGATTGATGTCCTGGTAGACGCGGCCAGACACCGTTCCGTACGAGTTCAACTCCGCGATTGGTCCATTCAGCGCGCGTTCAGCACGCTTCGTCGAGAAAAACAGACCACGCAGCGAGAGCAACGCGGTCGTTCCAGCCTGCGTGCGCAAGTAACTGAATTGCAGCGAACTGCTTCGCGGCAACTTAACCGACGCAGTTACATGCGTCGAAAAATCAACGGGCGCACTGTTGCTCGTCGTGTAACCCATGCCGCCACTAAAACTGACGCGATTACCAAGCAGGTTGGACATGTGCCACGTCGCGAGACCGCTGTACAAGTGATTGCTGCCCGCCGATTGACTCACCTCGAGGCTGTTTGATTCGTTCACGCGAAAGTTTCCACCAACCTGCAGGTTCAGACTTGTCGCTCCGAACGACTTAACGCGCGCGGCGTTGACGAACAGATGCCAGCGATCGAACTTCTTCGTCGCGGTAATCAACGTGAACGCACCGTTACGCAAGTGAGTCGTGCCGCTTTCGGTGTGCGAAATAAACACGGACGGCCAGGTCTCTCTCGGCGTCAGATTCACAGTGGCGGTCACGTACTTACTGAACTGCTCGGCTCTTCCAGGCGCCGTCGCAGTGCTGCCGCTGAGCGTGGCCGTCATCCAGCGTCGCGGTTGCCAACTCACGCTTGCCGCGGCGAGATTGTTAGGCGTGTGCAGTCCGCTTTGCGGACTCAGGAACCTTGGACCAACATACGTGTAGCGTCCCTGCAACAGCACCTGGTCCGTCAGGTGATACGAGCCGGTGAGATTGATGGCTGCGCCGTTTCCGGCAGTTTGCGTCGCACCCCCACTGACGCCGGTGAACTGCCCCATCGCGACGTCTGCCTGAAAGCGATTGGCGCCCGGCGTGTACTGGACACTACCCGCAACCATGCTGCCCTTGCGGTTTGGACCATTGAAGTGAAGCGCTCCGCCGGAAAACGTGAACTCTGATCGTTGAGGAGTTTGCGCGGCGGTGGTTGCAATCGCGCCAAAAATCTTCGTGTCGTATCGAATGGGCAGCAACGTCGTTTGCGACTTCACCTCCGAGTTCGGCGGCAACAACAGCACCGGCAGTCCCGAAGTTGTCTGCCCGCCAAACAAATCCAGTCGCACTCGATGCAACGGCAGTTGAACCAGCCCCCCGCGAACTCCCGCGGAAAGGAATTCTACCTCAGTGCCCGTGCCAAACTCGCCCGCGGTGAAGCTCTGACCATTCGCGCGGTCGAGCCTGACGCTGCCGCCATACAAATTCGGTTGCGAAAAAGTTTGCGACACGCCTATCGACGTGTTGGCGATGAAACTCAACCTCGCGTCGCCGACGCGTCCAGTGCCGCGCAGGACCACACTGTGATCGCCCGACGACGCATACCGGCTGAAGTTGTACTCGTACTCGACCTGAAAGAGTTCCCACGGTGCACGCTTCGCTCCGGCCCGAATCGTCTCGACCGGAACGCCTTTGCGACTGATCACAATCGCGTTGTTCTGGTCGCGGCGCACCACCACGTCAAGCAATGCAGCCACGATCTCGGCGGGTAACATCAAGTCGTTTGGAGTTGGTGGGAAGATCAGGTCAGCACTGCCGGAAATCGTTAGAATCACGGCGCCGTTTTCGCGAACCTCATTCAACTGCGCATTGAAAATCGCGGTCGTGCCGTTCTGACGACGTACGGTCGCGACGCGTGTTGTCGAATCGGAGGTGAACGTATCGCCGAGTGCCTGGGCAATCGCTGCTACGGGCAGAAACAATCGTCCGCCACGCAACTGTGAAGCGCTGTTTGGTCCAACAAGCGCGCGTTCGTTGACGATAATTACGGAATTCTCCTGCGCCCCGTTGGACCCGGCGAGCACAGTCGTTCGAGCCATCGCGAGACAGCACATGATGAGAACTACAATTACTCGAAGCAGGATACGCATTTTCTAGAAACGGGCGACCGTTGAGCGTGTTATAAAGATCAAAATGCCAAAGGGACTGTGTAAACACATCGGTGTTTGGTGTGTCCGTCTGTGTCTCTTGTCGTGTCTTCTCACGGTGGTGACTACAATCGACGCCCAAACGGTGACGCTAAACGGCAGGGTCAGCGAAACCGTCAATCTGTCGGTCGACCCCAATTCGACTCAAGGCAATATCCGTGTCCATGTCGTAAGCAGCGGCGACACTGTTCGGATGACCTTGTCGGGTAGTGGCGCGGGGGTCATTCGTGTGCCGTTGATGGTGCGTTCAAATAGCGGTTTCACGATCAGGGGGAGGTTCGAGTCAACGACGGCCCGGGTTACTCAGTTCTCGGTGCTAAACGCGCGGGCCACGGGAAGGTTGGTTTCATCTGAGGCGGTCAATAATCTGGAAGTATCCCCGCGGTTTGATCGGCGGCGGCTGGAACAAAACATTTCTCAAGAGGGTTTCGATTTTTCCACCCCTTTCTTTGTGTGTAGTGGACCACGAATCTCACTCGGCGGCACTCTTGTTTCTCCGAATAACGCACTGCAAGTCACCGTCCTCGTTCATGTCAAAGCCGATTCAGTTGCCGATTGGCTGGCCTACCTGACGTTCTCTAACGACTAGTTCGGTGATCCCCTCCGTGGGTCGCGTGCCGTCCTGAAAATCCACGCGATACTTGACGTTGTAAGTGCCGGGAGCGAGACGCGTCTCGATCACGACCGGTTCGACCAACTCACAACCACCGAGCAAAGGCAGCGATTCCTTCTGCGGCAGCTCCGCAATCGAGACCCCGCTGCTGTTAATGATCTTCACGGACGTTAGCGGACGAATCACGCTGTTACCGGCGTTTTTGAGCAGGGGAGTTACAGTCACCTGATCGCCGGTTGACTCTGCGCGCAGACTCTCGAGCGATCCTTGACGTCGCAGCTGCGGAACTTTGATATAGAACACGGCCGCCATCCGATAGCGAATCACAACCTGTCGGCGATTCTCGTTGAGCTTTATGCTGTCAGGCCGTTGTTCGACGATCAGCGACGTTAAGTGATCTCCGGGAGTCGCGTCTTTCGGAACCGCGATCGTGACACGAATCGCATGCAGGTTTCCGGGAACGACCATCGTTTCGGCGGGACTATGGATCAGCCAACTACTCGCGGAGTTGGGTAACGTGTTCGCCGTTTCGAACCGCACCTGGCCGTCGCGATCTATGGTCCAATCGTTCAGGCTGGCGACGATTCGTACTGGTTGCGATTTGTCCGCGGTGGTGTGGTAGTCGAGATTGACGACGACAGTTGTTTCTGAACCGGGTTGCATCTCGAGTTCGAAGCGCGCGGGAGCGAGTGAGATGCCGTTGGTCGGCGGCGTCTTCGGTGTTGGTTCAGGCGCGGGGGTCTGCCCATTCACACTGACAAGGGTCACGAAAAAGCAAACAAGAACAGTCGCGAAGCGGTAAATGTTATTTGAGAGTGGCATCGATCTGAAGCCCTTTCAGCACGGAACGTTTGGACCAGGCGCGATAGTGAATATCAGAGTTGCGGAAGAAGTGCCGGCGGTGAAGAACTGTGGCGTGATCGTCAGGATAGCGTCGAAGATCCAGCCGTCGCTTTGCTGGCGTTTGGAACTGTTGTTCTTTGAGAGTTCAGGCCCACTGAGGATAATCGTGGAGCCAGAAAAATTGGCCAGCGACGAAGGATAAGCCACGCGGCCATTCGTGCCGACAGTTGCCGACGCAGCCGGATCGTTATTGAACGGTGAACGAATAAGGTGAGTGCTTTGATTGCAAGTCTGACCGGCGCCGCCAAGCAGCCGCAGATTTTGGAGACCGAAGCCTACGTCGGATGCTTGCAGCCCCTCCCCGTTGGCATTGCTGATCCCGCTTACGGAAACCGACACCTGATACGGTTGATTGCTTCGGAGCGCGATCGGGACTACGACCTTCACGATCGGGTTTGTATTGAGCGGCGAAACTTCGCCGAAATTTACCGTCACTATCAAATCATTCAAGACACTCGCACTGCCCGTCACAGAGCCATTCACAGCACCCGTGATCGTCGGTTGACCACCGCTGCTGATATCGAGCGCCTGCGCCGAGACAGACTCAGCGATCGCGAGCAGTGTCACCATCGCGAGCAGTGAGCATGTAAGGTGGCTTAGTCGCACTATGGGTCGCATCATGGGGCCGTCACGGTGAAAGTGACTGAGATCGTCGTGGTTCCGTTTTCGAAGAATTGAGGCTTGATGGCGAAGAACGCCGGCACGGTGAGTCCGTTGCCGTTGCTGCGCGGCACCGCGTTCATGATGAATGGGCCACTGAGCGCGGTGGTGGCGGATGTGAACGCGCTAAGGTTTGATCTCACGGCGGTGAATTCGTAACGACCGCTCGTTCCGTTTACCGAGCCGTTGGCGGCCAGGGTCGGATCGCCGGAAGTCGCGTTCGTGTCGGCGCCAGCGGTGTTGACGCCGGCGCCCGTTCGCGAAACTGTTCCGAGGCCGAAGCCAACATCAGCAGCGCCGATCCTGTTCGCCGTCGTTCCGGAACTCGTGACCGTGGCGGTCATCGACAACACATACGCCGCGTTGCTTCTCAACTTGAGCGGCACTTGCGCAGTCACGAAGTTGTTGGTGTTGCCTGGTCCAAGCTCGCCAAGATTGATAGCCACGGCAAGGGGACTGTTAGCGACTCCATCGGTAGTCACGCCGCCGCCGGAATTGCCGGTAAGCGTGACTGCGCCGCCGGAGTTGATTTCGACGAACTTCGATACGGTCGCACTCACGCTGACCGTTCCGGTCGTCGACTGTCCAAAAC
The DNA here is from genome assembly GCA_035762365.1 of Pyrinomonadaceae bacterium. Lineage (GTDB taxonomy): Bacteria > Acidobacteriota > Blastocatellia > Pyrinomonadales > Pyrinomonadaceae > PSRF01. The sequence continues at coordinate 19,237 of DASTOZ010000448.1, forward strand.
ACGTAATCGCCGACAGAGCCAGCGCGATGGTAAGCAGCAGTGAATTTGTGATTTTGCGAGGCATGACTTTGGGGTAAGAGTGGAGACATGGTCCACCGGCCGCAGCGAAACGCTTACGGCCGGCGCCATTTGGGGGGGACAGGTTGTTAAAGATTACAACGCTACAACGGTGAATTGAGCGGTGATGGTGATGGCTGGAGCTGGATCGAAGAACTGCGGCTTGATCGCGAAGATCGCCGGGAATGTCAGGTTCGTAGCACTGCTCGCTGAAACGGCCTGGTTGATGCGTGGTCCACTCAGTACTGCACCCGACACGGCATACGCGCCGAGCGTGGAGTTTGCACCCGAGAAAACCCAACGTCCATTGGCGTCCGTGCTGCCGCCGACTGTCGGATCGCCAGGCGTTGCATTCGTGTCGACGCCCGCCGCGAGATTGGCTGGACGGGCCGCCGGGGTCAAACCAAAGCCGACGTCAGTATCTTTGAGACTGAAGGAAGTCGCACCTGCACCGGCAACGCTGCTGACCATGTTCAGTTGATAAGCGACGTTGCTGCGGAGTCTGACCGGCACGCTCAATTTCACAAACGAATTGGAATTGGCGGGACCCAGTTCGCCCACGTTTACGACCACTGCCAGTGGGCTATTCGCCGTTCCATCGGTGATGACGCTGCCGCCCAGATTGCCGGTGAGCGTGACGGCGCCGCCGGAGGTTAATTCAACAAAGTTCGAAACACTCGCGGTCATCGTGACGGAACCGGTGGTTTGAGCACTGGTCATCACGGCTGTCATCGCTAAAACCGCGGTAATAGCCAGGGCTTTCAAGACGCCCTTCGTACATTTAAACATGTCGCGTTGCTCCTCTATGGTTGGGGATGAGTAGGCTCGAGTCAGCTTGTGAAGAAGACTGGAGGAAAGGTGGTTAAGGGGGTTCGCTCGGTTCCGGAGGTTCAAGCAGCCTCACGCGCCTACTTTGCCCCCACGGTCAGCGGCGCGGTTTTGATGATATGGACCGTGAATTGTGTTTGTCAATGACAATCTTCGTTGAACACCCGAAGTGTGCACATTGCCCGTGAAGTGAGAGATTTCTGATGGTAACCGGTCAGTTTGAAAGCGAAGTATCGCCTTAGAAATCGGTGGAAATCGGCGTTGACTTTGTCTCCGTGTGAGGAGTAGTCTCACGGCTTCACCGTGGAGTGGGTGAAGTTGCTGCCTCGCGTGCTTCCTTAGAAAACAGGCAAGTTCCCGATACTTGCGTAATCACTTTCCAGGCTAGCCCGTCACAAACGGTCTTTCACTCGGAACCCGTGCCGGTCTGGAAACTAACCTCAGAAAAAGGAGAAACCATGTCAAAAATTCGGTCCTTACTAATCCTCTTGACGCTTTGTGCCGTGGTGGGAATCGGCGCTTATGCGCCACGAGGTAACGCGACCTCCGCCGATGGTCCGAACCTTTCGGTTCGCTCGGATGTGCTGGGTTCGCAGTGGGTCGTGCGTGATGAAAACATCTCGCCGGAAGCTTGCAGCGCGATTGAAGGTGAAGTCACACCAGGTTTACGCCGGTTGGTGCGCTTTACGGTGATGACACCTAACACCGGAAACCAGGACATCTTTGTAGGCGATCCGAATGTCCACTTCGCAGCGAACGACGGACTTTTCGAACTCGCCGTTTGCCATAACCATTTTCATTTCCGGCATTACGCGCTCTATGAGCTCGTCGATCCACGCAGCGGAAGGATTTGGCGCGCCGCCAAACGCGGCTTCTGCATGCTGGATACGGATCCGAATCCGGTGCCCGTCGGTGGTGTGCCTCCTGGTCCAGGAAAATTTCGGAACTGTGGCGCGATCGGTTTTCCGGGTAATCAGGGCATCACAGCGGGTTGGGCCGATACTTATCGCTTTACTCTCGCGGGACAGTATTTCGTGTTGGACGGAGGAGATGGCCAACCTGTCGTGCCTCCTGGCGACTACGTCATCCGCATTACGGTCAATCCGCCGTTCACGGCTAAACATGGTGAAGCTTGTCCGTTTGTTGACCTGAACGGTTTATGTCATCAGTTGCCGGAAACGGACTACTCCGACAATGTCGGCATCGCGAACATCCGCATACCCGATCATCCGGGACGCAAGGGGTTTGGACCACTGGCCGGCAACACCGAGCCGACGGTCGAATGCGATCATGGCTGCAACTGAGTTGCAAAAGCAAAAGGGCGACGTCTTCGGGTGTCGCCCTTTGTTGTGCGAAGTTGAAGTGAGCGCGGAATCAAGCCGGGCGGAATTGCGCGTGACCGCAGTGAGGGCATGTATGGACCTCCTGCAAGACGCCGGCGAACACTACGTCGTCAATTGAACTCTCAGCGCGCGCGTAGTCGATCTTCATCGCGTGATGATTCATCACCGCGCCACACTTCTCACAGATCATCGGTGTTTTGGCTGGTTCCTGCTGGTTCATAACGAGATGTTCTCCCGCCCGTAACGTAATACTTTGCTCATCCAGATCAGTTCGCCCAGAAACTTGTCCATGCGTTTGACGTGTGTTGCTTCGTCGTGAATGGCGCGGTTCTCGTCGAACAGCTTCTGTGCGCCGGAGAAGTTGCCGTCCCAGAAGATCGTTACGAGTCCGAGTTCGCGCATCACCGGCAGGAGATTTTCGATTACGCGAGTGGCGCCGAAGCCGCCTGCCGAGACACCGCAGATGCCCACTGCTTTGTGAATGTACTCCTTGAGGTTGGAATCGAGTGCGTGTTT